>NZ_JAPJQP010000005.1:74262-132012 GCF_030825015.1 Mediterraneibacter sp.
TCTGCTCCTGTGCTGCTGTCTGCACATCCGCCACCTTTTGTTCCTCTGCTTCCGTCTGCACATCCATCGTCTCTGCACTTACCGGAAGTCCTGCCGGAACGATCATAGCCGCTGTGGTCAGAACAACCAGCCATTTCTTAATAAATTTGTTTTTCATTTTAATCTCCTTTCCCACTTTGCACAATCGTCATACAGAAAGTGTTTTTTTCTTTAATAATACGATAATTTCCCCGCTTCTTCAATATATTTTCAGTAAATTTCCGCCGTATTCTCCCGACATATTTATATGTTTGTATTTGTTTTACCTTTTCTCAAAAATAACTTTATTTTTTCTTGACAAATCCAACATAAACAGGTATGATATACAAGTGACTTGCGATAAGCAGTCAAACATACATAGGGGATTGGTCAAATGGTATGATAGGGGTCTCCAAAACCTTTGGTGGGAGTTCGATTCTCTCATCCCCTGCTGTTGAAAAGTCTTGGAAATGGCGTAAAATCGCTATTTTTCAAGACTTTTGTTTTTATCAAAATACAGAAGGTAATCAAACATACATTTGGCAGAAAATTCTTTACAGATAATTTAATTAATACAGAAAGTTTCCGCCAAAATGCAGAGAAGAAAATATTTTATTTACCAAAATTAAGGATTGCAGCTTTTACACGGACTATATCCCTCTTCAAGAAGCTCCGACCGTTTTCCTTTATATGTTTTTCTATTTTTTGCTTTCATATCTTTCACACCTGCACAATCCGGTTTGTGAAATTTATGCGTATTCGTATTCAGAACATACTCCTTCTTTGCTTCTTTTTCATCCGAATCGGCAGACTCCGTCCGGTCTTTCTTTTCAGTTTCTTCTGCCCGATTATCCCCTGTTTCATAATCTATAACAATGTCCGGCTGAATATTATAGACATAGACGTTAAACTTAACTCCTTTTCCGTTATCTTCTACAGATTCTGCTTCCATCTGCACTCCTGAAGCAACAAGATTATCATTTTCAAACACCGGAGTGACGCGATACATCACATGATGATCCGTTTCATGGACATATTCTGCCACGAGATTCTCAAACGGAAGCATCCCTTCTGTATTCATATACCGTGTTCCGGTGATCAGATTTTCTTCATTCGCATTTTCTCCCGAAAGCTGATATGCGATCAAATGACAGCGGTTATAAAGAGAGCCGCCTTCCACATTTTCATAACGGGCAGACTGCCATCCCGTCGGCTTCACACTGCTGATATCACCACGTTTCTCATCAGGCATCAGCTCTTCTCCAACGCAGGCTTCCGCTGTTCCGCATCGCCCGTAACGATCCAATGGACTGTACTCTTCATAGGCAGTCGTCGTCATCTCCTCCTCTGTAAACGACGGTTCGTTTCCGTCCAATATAACATACGGTTCTCCTTCATATTCCGGCACTTCGGCAACAGAGACATAACTTTCTTTACTGCCTGTATCTCCTCCGATCACCACTTCGGCAATCACTGCCGCTCCTACCAATAACGAACATATACTTGTAATGATAACCCCTTTTTTCTTCTTCGCCATATTTATAACTCCCTTATCTTTTTATAGAGAATCATTGTACCACAGAAGCTTCTTTCCTGCAAAAACCGTCTTAAACCTCCGCTTCCTTATACCCTGTCATAAATTCTTTCCCGCCTAATGTGTGAATGCGTTCTTCCCAAACATATAATACGTTCCAAGCATATGCACACTTTCTTTCCAGACATGTGCATACTGCATCTTGAAAATCTTTCAGACAATCGTTATTATTGAAGTACACACTATTTATGGAAAGCAGGAACAAATTTATGCCTAATGAATGTTTTGACGAAAAGCAAGAACCGATAGAACCTAAAAAAGAAACTTCTTCCAATAGCGAATTTTTTCAATGGATACTGACATTTGCCATTGCAGTTGTGATCGCTCTTTGTGTCAATCACTTTGTCCTCGTAAACGCCGAGATTCCTTCCGGTTCTATGGAAAATACGATCATGACCGGAGACCGGGTTTTCGGCAATCGGCTATCCTACACTTTCAGTGAACCAGAACGTTTTGATATCATTATTTTCCGCTATCCCGATGACGAAAGTCAGCTTTTTATCAAACGTATCATCGGTCTTCCCGGGGAAACAGTAGAGATCCATAACGGGCAGATCTTCATCGATGGTTCTGCCACTCCCCTTGAAGATGTAGAGACAAAAGAATTTATGCAAGGTTCTTTCGGTCCATACACTGTACCTGACAACTGCTATTTTGTCATGGGAGATAACAGAAACAACTCGAAAGACTCCCGTTACTGGGAACACACTTTTGTCACGAAAGACGAAATCATAGGAAAAGCATTCCTTCGTTATTGGCCGTTAAACAAACTGAAGTTTCTTGAATAAAAACAGTTTCACTCAACTGGATGTGCTTCTTCAATTAGAAGTCCATCCAGTTTTTTCATATCCTCTGAGCGGATCTCATAACTTCCCCCTCGCTCTTTTTCGATATGAAGCGTCACATCCTCTGCCCTTCCATACAGCATTCCGGCCTCAATCTGCTGCTTTAGCACTTCATAATAAATACCGTAAATTTCTTTCTGCATCTCTTCATCTGTTGGCATCTGCGCTCCCTTTGTCACGCGGTCTGTCACTTCTTTTGCATACTCTTCGGCACGAGTCAGAAATGTCTCATATGTATCTGTAAAAAGTGTAACAGGCTTTACTTTTACCTGTACAGTATACGTTCCATCTTTCTCCTTCTGCGCTTCACCCACTGTATAATTTACATTTTTCGCAATTTCCCCAAACAGTTCTCGATATTGTTCCCTCAAAGATTCCGGCATATCAGACGTTTCAAATCCCTCCATCGTAGCGTCAAGATTTTCTTGAAATACCGCTTTTGCTTCTTTCTCGGACACATCTGCCACTTCCTCATACAACTCCGTTTTATTTTTGTAAGACACATCGAGCACTGCCTGTACATATTCTGACGCATCAAATCTGTTTACATACAAATACATCCCCACCGTCACAACTATCAAAAGTATGCTTATTGCTGCGATCGGCATCCATTTTTTATTGTGTTCTTTTTTCTCCATTCCATGCCTCCTGTTTGTTATTTCGCCACAGTATAGCACTTCCGAAGTAAAAAAAAAGAAGAATTCTGTCGCCCCGGACAAAATCCTCCTTTCAAAATCTTGTTTTCTTACAATTTCAAAATACACTTTACTTTTACATAAGACGCTGTTTCCTCATCACATACGACCGCCTCTGCGTTTCGAGACCGATCCATCGGACAGAGCACCTGCTGGACATCAAAAACTTTCGGGAACAATCTATCCTTCCACTGATCTACCTCCTCAGGTTCTTCATAGAAATGTACATAACTCCCTCCGCTTACGCCTGCCGGAACTGCGGAAGTTTCTTTTATTTCCACAGATTCAACAGGATAATCTTTTAGCTGTTTTTTCAGATCGATCCCGTTGTTTTCAAGAAACTCACATGTTCTTTCAAAAAACGGATAGATGATCAATTCGGTTTCTCCGCCATCTAACGAAGACGAAACCTCAAGAATCCCACAAGGAAGCGCTTCCGTAAGCTGCTCCATCCGAAATTCGAAAACGTCTTCCTTATACCGCTTTAAAAGTTCCTCTTTTTCCTCTGCTTTTATTTTCATAATTTGCGAAAAAATGCCGTCGTTCCAACTCAGCTTATCTGCTCCCACCTTCTCAAGTAAAACGCCCTCATAAGCAAGCGTCTTATACTCTTTTGTTTCATAAACAAGAGAAAACTGCCGAAGCTTTTCTTCCGTCACCGGATAGGTACGATAATGCCTGCTCCCGCTTTTTGTCTCATAGCAAACAGTCGCTTGCGTCACCTCTGATTTTCCTTCCGGCTTCTTTCTGCCGCCCATAGTATCCGTCAAACCTTTCGCCCATTGAAGCGCCGTAGCCTTCCCTTCTCCGGTCATCCGGTAATGATACAAATATTTCTCTGTCACTGTGTTTTCCCGCCCGTCAAGCAGTCCATACTCATCGTGGCTCATCCCCACTCCCTCGATCACAACGCTTACTGCTTCCGCCTCTTTCGGAAAATATCCGTCATAAGAACGTGCGCCAAACATCATAGCCGGACCTATACATGCCGCAGCAATGCTTACTGCCGCTAACTGCCCTTTCCTTCGGAACATATGAATTCCCTGCCTCTTTACAGAAAGCTCTATCAGACAAGATACAAAAAGAGCTGCCGCCGCCCCGCACAGGCTTTCTGCAAGCCCGAAAAACAAACCTTTTGTTTTCATCAGCTCCGCCACAAATGCCGCAAACCACGCTCCTGCCAAAAAAGAAAGCAAAATTTCTGTAAGCCGCTGCACCGCGCGAAACATGAAAAATGTTCCTACATATTCCGGTTTGCGCTTCTTTTGAGCAAAGAAAAACAATACGAACAGCGCTGCCGCCCACACAACCGCTGCTATTACAGAAGTTACCGGAAGCGGATACTGCAAAGCGACCCTCTTTTCATACACTCCGATTCCTGTAAGCTGTCTTGCCACTCCAAAAGGAGATAGTATATTAATTAATTTCTTAAATAATTCTATTTTATAATAAGTAACAAAATAATTTTTTGCAAATACTGTGATCACATTCTCAATAAACAGGGACGAATAAACGATAAGCGAAACACAGAGCAAAACCGCACATATAAAATTACCGCATACCGAAATACACAAAATCCCGATATGATAAAAAATCAAAAAAGTCAGTCCGAATGCAAGAATACTTTTTGACGTATAGCTTCCGACAACGGGTGCAAATTCCGGATCGATCATCGCCTGCCATATTCCGCATATTGAGATCATAAGCAGAAACGGCAGAAAGAAATGAATCATCCCATGCACATATCTCGACCAAAAAATCATCTCTTTTTTCACCGGAAGACTGTAATAAAAATCCTGTTTCTTCTGCTGCAGCAAATAAAAGAACTCCAAAAAAGAAAAAAGCAATCCCAAACCAACGCTCATCCAAAGCAGAACAATATTCCCGATCCCGAAAAATGTATAAGACGTATCAAGGCTCAAACGCATCACAAGAAGAACGGCATAAATAAAAAATGCCATCCAGCCAAACAAAGCGGTAAGGTGTCCTCTCCCGGCTTCTTTCAACCAATTACTGAAGCACTTTACGGATGTCATAGTCTTTCCCCTCCATTTCCGCTATAAAGATTTCTTCTAACGTCATCGGAACTTCTTGCATAAAAACAGGCGAAAAGCTGTTTAAACGCGAAATTGTTTCCGGCTGCATGCGAACGATGACCGTCACAAAATATCCGTCCACATGAAAACGGATCAGATCGACTGCCCTTTTTACTTCTTCTAAATCTGTCTGATCCGGAAATACGCACTGATATTTGCATATATTTCCTGCCCGGCGCTTCATATCTCCCGAAGTAAGAACTCCGCCCTTATGAAGGATTGCTATACTCTGACAGATATCTTCCAGTTCCTGAAGTTTATGAGACGCCACGATCACAGTAAGCTTCCGCTCTCTCATCTCCTGACGGAACAGATTTTTCATTACCTCTGCCACGATCGGATCAAGTCCGTCAAACACCTCGTCACATAGAAGATATTTTGTTCCGGCACAAAGTGCAAGAATAAGGAATGCCTGACGCTTCATTCCTTTTGAGAATGTGCGAAGAGGACGTTTCATTTCCAAATCCAGTTTTTCCGCCATATATGCCGCCGCTTCAACATCCATGCAACGATAATGTTTCTTATAAAACGAAGCCATTTCTTCCATGGAAGCATTTGGAAAAAAATAAGGATCATCAGGAAGATAAAAGATCTCTTCAGACACCTGCCCTGACGTGATTTCAGTGTCATCGACAACAATCTTGCCGTCATCTGCTTCCAACACGCCTGCAATCATACGAAGAAGCGTCGTCTTTCCGGCTCCATTCGTTCCGAGAATACCAAACATCTCTCCTTCAGGAATAGTAAGAGTCACCTTGTTTACCGCACATACATCATCAAAATTTTTCAAAAGTTTCTCCACACGGATCATATGACTCCTCTTTTCTTAAACAACCTTCCACGGATCTTCCTTGCCCTGTTCCTGAAAGATACAGCTTTCTATCGAATGTTTTACCATATCGCTCACTGCCTGATCCGTATAAAACGCCATATGCGGCGTTACGATCACATTCGGAAATCCGCGCAGAATATATAGATCACGCTTCGAAAGGACGTCTGATTTTCTGTCATAATAATACATACCGAACTCATCTTCAATGACATCCAGTCCTGCTGCGCCGACTTTTCCAGATTCCAAAGCCTCGATCAGCGCTTTCGTATCGATCAGACTTCCCCGTGCCGTATTGATAAGAACAACTCCGTCTTTCATCTGCTCCATTGCCGATGCATCCAGAAGATGGAAATTCTCTTCCGAAAGAGGCATATGCAAAGTGATCAGGTCACATTTTTCATAGATCGTCTGAAGTTTTGTATACTGTGCATACTGCTTCACCGACTCGTTCTCATACTTATCATACGCATAAATCTTACATCCAAATCCTGACAGATCACGGATTACCGCCTGTCCGATCCGTCCTGTACCAAGAACACCTACTGTAAAATTCGGAAGTTCACGCCCTTGAATTCCGGGAAGGGAGAAATCATTCAGCTCTTCCCTTTGCATGATCCGCTTCATCTTTCTGACAGACATCAAAATGAGCATCATCGTATAATCTGCCACGCACTCCGGCGAATACGAAACATTGCTCACGCGGATTCCAAGCTGCCGTGCAGCCTCTATGTCCACATGATCATATCCGATCGTCCTTGTCGATATCATTTTCACTCCCAGTTCCTGAAACTTCTCCAAAAGCGGTCTGTCGATCTTTGTCGTAAGAATACTTACATATTCATATCCTTTTGCCAGACATGCATTGTCAAGTGACGGAGCTTCTGTGCAAATACCAAGCTCCACATGATACTCCCTGGAAAACTTTTCAAAATACTCTGCCTCGTCAAACTCTCTGTAACTATATACAAAAATCTTCATTTTCATCACCTCTTACGCTATATATTTGCCTCATTTTACTCCCCTTTCCTTAAAATGTCCACCTCTCTTTTCTCATATTCTTTCCAAATCATTCATATAAATATGACAAAACTTAAGGGGTTTATATACTGATGCATTCTAAATTTTCTAAAAAAAGTTTTTTCTTTCTCCTGGCTCTTTTTCTATCATCCTATGTGATCGGCGCCGGAGCAGGAAGCCTCACTTCTGCCGCTTCGGACGGAAACTGGGGGCTGAGTTTCCACGAAGAAAATACTCCGCCGACTGCCAACGCCTCCGCCGAAGAACTTGCAAAATATGACGCTTATTATATGCAGGAAACCGAAGAAAAAGTTCTTTATCTTACTTTTGACGCCGGATACGAAAACGGAAATACCGGAAAAATTTTAGACGCATTAAAAAAGCATAACGCATCTGCCACCTTTTTCGTTGTCGGAACTTATATCGAATCAAATCCTGAACTGGTCAAAAGAATGCAAAAGGAAGGACATATCGTAGGAAACCATACGTGGCATCATCCCGATATGTCCCAAATCTCAACACTTGAAACCTTTCAAAAAGAACTGACAGATGTGGAGAATATATATAAAGAAACAACCGGAAAAGAAATGGTTCGTTTCTACCGTCCACCGCAAGGAAAATATAGCGAAAAAAATTTAAAAATGGCGCAGGAGCTCGGATATAAGACCTTTTTCTGGAGTCTTGCCTATGTTGACTGGTATGATACCGATCAGCCGACCAAAGAAGAAGCTTTTGATAAACTGCTGAAACGCATTCATCCCGGCGCCATCGTCCTGCTTCACAGCACTTCAAGAACAAATGCCGAAATACTGGATGAGTTATTAACAAAATGGGAAGAAATGGGATATCAGATCAAACCTTTAACTCAACTTCCCTGAACTTACGCTTACCCTAACGCTACATCAAGCACCATCATTAACACAAAGCCTGCCGCTACTCCGATCGTCCCGATATTAGAATGTTCTCCGCTCTGTGATTCCGGGATCAATTCTTCTACGACAACATAAATCATCGCACCTGCCGCAAAAGACAAAAGATAAGGAAGGAGAGGCACTGCAATCCCCGTCAGGAAGATTGTTATTATCGCCGCAACCGGCTCTACAATACCGGACATTGCCCCATAGAAAAATGCCTTTCCTTTTGACAGTCCCTGCCCTTTCAAAGGCATCGATATGATCGCCCCTTCCGGGAAATTCTGGATTGCAATCCCGATTGAAAGCGCCAGCGCTCCGGCAAGAGAGATTACAGTGTTTTCAGTCATCACGCCTGCAAATGTCACTCCGACCGCCATTCCTTCCGGAATATTATGAAGCGTCACCGCCAGGACAAGCATCGTCGTTTTTTTTAACTGTGCCGGAACACCTTCCGGCTTTTCTTCTGTAAAATGAAGATGCGGAATTAATGTATCCAAAAGAAGAAGGAAACCCATTCCAAATAAAAATCCGACCGCCGGAGGCAGCCATGAGATCCCGCCCGATTGTTCGGACATATCGATTGCCGGAATCAAAAGCGACCAAACAGATGCTGCAATCATCACTCCTGACGCAAATCCAAGAAGCATCTTCTGAAGCCGAACGTTCATCTCTTTTTTCATGCAAAGCACCATCGCAGAACCAAGTGCTGTTCCAAGAAACGGAATCATGATTCCGAATAAAATATTACTGTTCATTTTCATCCCTCCGATTTCTATACTGCAGACATCCTTTTTTCTCTTCCCTTTTCCGCAGCCTTTAGTTATAAAATTTCACCGATACTTTATCATATGCATCTGCCAGGAATCTGCTCACTTTATATACCGGATCATAACACACATCATTTTATATTTCAAGAAATTTGATATCAATTCTCATTATCCCTTTCATCATTTTTCTTTTATGGTAATATTGTTTAATTTTTTTTAGTTTTTTATCCTTTTTTTAGTTGTTTCACACATAGAATTAGTGTATAATGGATTTATCACATTTGAGAGGTGAGATTCTCAAACAATACTTACATAAAGGAGAGATTCGCCATGGTATATTTAGTAACAGGCCCAAGAGGCAGCGGAAAAACCCAGCAGATGATCGATCTTGCTAACGAGAAAGTAAAAACATCCAACGGTAATGTAGTATTTATCAAAAAAAGTCATAAAGATACTTACACGGTTGACTTCAACATCCGTGTAATCCGTATGGCAGATTATCCGGACATTCTGACACTCGAAGAATTCGTAGGTTTTCTCTATGGCATGGCAGCCGGAAACCACGATATCGAAGCAGTCTTTATTGACAGCGTTTTAAAACAGGCAAACATCACTCTTGAAAGTCTTGCCGCTTTCCTTCACAAATTAAACAAAATTTCAACAGAAAATAATATTGATTTTTATCTCAGCATCAGCGCAGATAAGAAAGATATTCCGGGGATTGATTCCTCTGATTGTACAGTTGTCAGCTAACTTATAAAACTTAATTTGTATCGATACCGCTAAGCACCGGAAGTGCCAAAAGGCACATTTGGGGATTGCAAGCGGTCGCCATTGCAAAAAACGAGTGAAGTCCGCTTTTCGGATCTCACTCGTTTTTTAAGATTATTCATTCGCCGTATCGCTATTTTGCAGATCTGCTTTATTTTTCACTCCGTTCAACGACATAACTGTATTGCTCTTTTCGCCTTCTTTATATTCGATCGTCACTTCATCTCCTACGTTATAACGAATAATGTCTATGAAATCGACAACAGATACATCGAAAATAGCATCTGAACCTTCCACCATAACATAATAATGGGAATTTCCGTCTACAACACCTTGTGCGATCTTTGTGATCGGAGCTGTGATCGTCTGCACTTCCCTCGTATCTTTCTCTTTTTCCTTGATGCCGTTTTCATACATTAAGTCTGTATAAACGCTTTCACACTCACTTACCGTATCTCCGATGGCAACGATCTGATATTTCTGAACATTAACCATCGCATATTTTTTCACAAGTCCGGCATCATCTTTCAACGCAATAAAATAAGTCGGCTCCCCTGAAATATTGAGCAAGAGCGGGAATGTAGCGACGTACTTCAGGTTCTGCACCTGACCTTCCGCAGAAGACATCGCCGATGCCTCGGTCGCTCCCTCAACTCCGTAAAACTTGGTCTCCATCGTCCGCTGGTTCATCAGCACAAATCCAACGTTCGACTGGTCGCCTGTGATCGATGTAACTCCTGTATAAACCCATACGTCGTCGTTGATTGCCAAATAATTGTATCCGTCTGTTGTTGCCAGACAATCTTTCTGTCCGAGCACACTGTTAAAATATCCATGTTTCAGTGTTCCATAATAATCATACAACTGAACGAGCAAATCTGCCGAATATACCCGGTCAACCCACTGAGGAACATCTTTCACTTTATAATCGATCGTTTCTCCGGTCACCGCGTTACAGAGCACGACTCTGTCTACCGTCACGCCGCCGAACAGCCCGATATTATATTTCTTTACAGGACATACCCAATAAGGAGTACCTTCTTCATCCACCTCAAAACTAAGATTGTCAAAAATATACGTCGGATATTTAAACCTCAGGTGACGATAAATATTTCTGTTAAAGTGGTCGCTTGTCGTATACTTCATTCCTTTTTCGAGTTTCACAAGTTCTGTATTCTGTGTTGCCATATCGATTTTGATATACGCCGGAATTCCCTCATCCTGATTCGTAAACCACTTGATAACGCTGGCGTACTTCAAAGGAGAAACACGCACCGGGCGATCCTGATAATTGATCTGAGAATAAAGTTCATCCACTTCAAACTGTGAAACCATATCAACCATACTTCCCATCTTCCTGTTTCCGAGAAGTGTTGCCGAATCCCGATCAAGAAGCGGAATCTGATCAAAGGAAAGTTCCTCAATATCCTTCGTAAACTCCCCTGTCTCCACATTCATAAGCTGCTGATATTTCTTTGCATTTACGATCGGGGATGACAAAAGAGAGCCCAACAGATAAACAACAATAATCAGCACAAGAACCCCAAGGATCGACTTCAGTCCTTTTGATTCCTTCATTTCATACCGGTTTAATTTTTTCTTTCTGATGTAGATCAACGCCGCCGCTGCTGCAAGGATCACTAAAAAGATCCAAAATTCTGTTGAATGAATATTAATTGCCGGAAGCGCCGCATAGTAATAAATGCCAAGCAGCACGATTACTGCCAGCACAGCCAAGATCTTTTTGCTTACTTTCTTCATATTTTTATTACCTTTCTAAAATCTTTTTCTCCAAAGATCCGGTGATAAGATCAGAAGATACGGGAATATTTCCAACCTTCCGAACAACATATCGAAACTAAATACAATCTTTGACAACGCAGAAAATGCATGGAAGTTATCCGTCGGACCGACTTGAGAAATTCCGGGTCCTACATTATTTATTGTTGTCAAAACTCCGCTGAATGATGTAGCAAAATCAAAATTATCAAGTGAAACGATCAATACCGAAACAATCAGAATAAATATATATGCCGAAAAATAAATATTAATACTTCTCATCGTATCTGCGCCCACTTTTTTGCCGTTCATCCGCACCATCGTCACCGCATTCGGATGAAGCATCTTGTGGACTTCCTGACGGATTGATTTGCAAAGGATCATAAAACGGCTTACTTTGATACCGCCGCCTGTCGATCCGCCGCATGCCCCAATCACCATAAGCATCAATAGGATCGTCTTAGAAAGTTCGGGCCAATATTCAAAATCTGCCGTACAAAATCCCGTTGTCGTGATGATTGCCGCCACCTGGAAGGAAGCATAACGGAACGCATGGGCAATCGTTTCATACATATTCAATATATTGATCGTAATCGTCACAATCGCAGCCGCAATTACTCCAAGATATACTCTGAGTTCTTCATTTTTCAATACGCTCTTCCAATCTTTAAGTAATAGAAGGAAATAAAGATTGAAATTAATTCCGAACAAGATCATGAACACCGTGATCACACCGTCAATATAGGCGCTGTCATAAAATGCAACGCTTGCATTTCTATTCGAGAATCCTCCTGTTCCCGCCGTACTGAACGAATGGACAATCGCATCGTACAAGTTCATTCCGCCAAACATCAGGAAGATCACTTCTGCAATCGTCAAAACAAAGTACATCTGATACAGCAGTTTTGCAGTATGACGCACCTTCGGTACAAGTTTATCCGTCTCCGGTCCCGGTACTTCGGCACGCATAAGAGACATGGAATTATCCGTATCAAGCGAAGTGATCATCATAACGAATACAAGCACTCCCATTCCGCCGATCCAGTGTGTAAAGCACCGCCAAAAATTAATTCCTTTCGGCAGCGCTTCTATGTTCTGCAAAATTGTAGAACCGGTCGTTGTAAAACCTGATACCGTCTCAAAAACAGCGTCAATATAATTCGGAATGCAATCCGAAAGGAAAAACGGAAGCGCCCCGAAAAGCGACCATAAAACCCACGCAAGACCGACAATCACGAATCCTTCTTTTCCATAGATCCGCTTGTTTTCCGGCTTTTTCCGCCCAAAGCAAAGATAGAACGCCATAAGCACCGCCGCCACTATCAGAAAATAGATAAACGTCTTTTCCTTATAAAGCAATGAAACGATCGCAGGTATGAGCAGCAAAAGGCCTTCTGTCCCGAGCATTTTCCCGAGAATATATAAGATCATTTTTTTATTCATGGCACTACACCCGCTTTATAATATCCGAAAGATCTTCCAGATGTTTTTCCATCGTTACAACAATCACGCTGTCTCCGACTTGTATACTGTCATCACCGTTCGGTATAATGATCTGACGTTTTCTTACAATACACGCGATCAGATTATTCGGTTTTACCTGCAGATCTTTCAGTGTAATGCCTGTATAATTCGTTTCATTTTTCACGATAAATTCCAACGCTTCCACTTTCTCGTCCACAAGCTGGTACATTGTTTCAACATTAGCGCTCTTCTGCGAATTTTTTCTCGCCCTGACATAGCTTAAGATCGCATCTGCCGTCGCCGTTTTCGCCGAAACGATACTGTCGATTCCAAAATCATCTACCATTCTCGCCCGTCTGTCTTCATTCACTTTTGCAATAATCTTTCCTGCGCCCTGACTTTTGGCATAAAGAGCAAGAATAATATTCTCTTCATCGATTCCGGTCAGCGCGACAAAGGCATCTACGTTCTCCACTCCTTCTTCATTCAGAAGATCATGGTCAGTCGCATCCCCATGAATCACAGTCACTTTCGGGAGACAGTCGCATAACTCTTCACAGCGATTCTCATCTTTCTCGATAATCTTTACATTCATTCCCATTTTGCAAAGTTTTGCCGCAAGATAATATGCAACACGACCGCCGCCGCAAATGAGAACTTTTTTAATCTTCGTCTGCATCTGACGATTTCCATGCATTTTGAAAAATACTTCTGTTGCCTCATGAGAACCTGTCACATGAAGCCGGTCTCCTGCCCGCAGCACATAATCTCCGTCAGGAATAAACACCTGTTCCTCGTGCTCAACAGCACAGACAAGAGTCTTAATCTGAAATTTTCTATAGATTGCAGCAAGAGACATTCCTACAAGACGGTTGTCCTCTGCAACGGTAAACTCTACCAATTCTACCCTGCCTTTTACAAATGTTTCAATCTTACTTGCGGCCGGGAACAGCAGCAGACGGCTAATGTCGTTTGCCACGATCAATTCCGGATTAACAGCCATACTAAGATGGAGTTCTTCTTTTAAAAAACCAATCTGCTTATAATAGATCGGATTACGCACACGCGCGATCGTGTGACGCGCTCCAAGTTTTCTTGCGATGAGGCAGCTCAGCATATTACATTCATCTGCTGATGTACAGGCTATTACAAGATCCGCATGCGGCACATCTGCCGCAATCTGTACATCTGCATCCACTCCGTTGCCCTGAACACAGATAATATCAAGCCGGTCGATGGCAAACCGAAGTTTCTTCTCATTGCTGTCGATCATCACTATGTCATAATCATCCGCCGAAAGCTGACGAGCCAGTTTATAACCAACTTTCCCGTCGCCTATAATCACAATTTTCATTCTCTTTCCCTCTAAATAATTTTTTTAAACATTCTTGATTTTCAGGTTTTTTATCTTTACCTTTCTTAACAGCAGAGCAATTATAGCACCTTTACACATAAAGTACAATGACCTTTGTGAATTCTTAGCATAAACAGAGCAATACCGCACACTTTAAGAAGTGTGCGGTATCTGATCTTCATTTTCTTTTCTATCTTACTCTTCCGCTCTTGCCGCAATCTCTCTTTCCTGCACATCAGACGGAGCCTGCTCATATCTTGCAAATTCATACGCATAAGTTCCTCTTCCGCCTGTCATAGAACGAAGGACTGTACAATATCCGAATAATCCTGTCATCGGAATATCTGCCTCGATCACCTGCTTGCCGCCTGCAATCGGATTCATTCCGAGTACGCGTCCGCGTCTCTTATTCAGATCACCCATTACATCGCCTGTATAATCATCTGGAACAGTTACTTTCAAAGAAGCAATCGGCTCAAGAAGTACCGGGGACGCTTCAAGGAAACCTTTCTTAAACGCCTGTACTGTAGCAGTCTTAAATGCCATCTCCGATGAATCCACCGGATGATAAGATCCGTCATATAATGTAGCCTTCACACCGACTACCGGATATCCTGCCAAAGGTCCTTTGAGAACAGACTCCTGCAGACCTTTTTCCACAGCCGGGAAATAGTTCTTCGGAACTGCTCCGCCAACTACGCACTCTTCAAATACATACGGTGTATCAAGATCATGTGAAGGTTCAAATTTCATTTTAACGTGTCCATACTGTCCGTGACCTCCGGTCTGTTTCTTATATTTCATATCCACATCCGAATTCTTACGGATCGTCTCACGGAACGCAACTTTCGGAGTCTCAAGTGTAATCTCTACTTTATATCTTGCTGCAAGTTTACTTGCCGCAATCTCAAGATGCTGATCTCCCATTCCGTAAAGAAGCGTCTGTCGATTCTCACTGTCATTTACTGATTTCAGAGTAACATCTTCTGCCGTCATCTTCGCAAGCGCCTGTGAAACCTTATCTTCATCGCCTTTTGTTTTCACCGTATATTTCATATAAGTATACGGAACAGAGTAATCTGTCTTCGCATAGGACACCGGATTTGCCTTTGTAGATAATGTATCGCCTGTGCGTGTATTGCCCAGTTTTGCAATCGCGCCGATATCTCCTGCAAAAAGTTCGGATACTTCCGCCGGTTTATTTCCGCACATTGTATAAAGTTTTCCGGGTTTCTCCTCTACATCTGTATCTGCGTTGTACAGCACATCGTCACCTTTGAGCACTCCGGAGCACACTTTAATGAAAGAATACTTTCCGATAAACGGATCGACCATTGTCTTAAACACATATGCCGTCTTTGCCTTTGAGAATTCATAATTTCCTTCAAAAATCTCATTTGTTCTGCGGTTGATGCCCGCACAGTTTCTCTTATCCGGGCTCGGGAAGAATCTTACGATATCAGAAAGCAGGTTTGCAACACCCTGCGCCTGCACGTTCGATCCCATAGCAACCGGAACAATATCTCCATCCATTACTTCCGTACGCATCGCCGCACGAATCTCTTCTACAGAGAATTCCTCGCCGTTAAAATAGCGCTCCATAAACTCTTCACTTGTCTCGGCAACAGCTTCCATAAGGGAATCTCTCAAGATCTCAAGGTTCGGTTTACAATAATCAGGAATCTCACACTCTTCTCTCTGTCCGATCTCCGTATATCTTCTTCCTGCGTTCTTAATGACGTTAATATAACCTACAAGCTTTTCATTCTCGCGGATCGGCTGGAAATGAGGCGCAATCTTTTTGCCGTAACGTGCAGTCAGATCCTCAACTACCTGACGAAAACTTGCATCGTCAACATCCATCTCTGTCACATAGATCATTCTCGGAAGGTTATACTTATCACACAGCTCCCACGCTTTCTCTGTACCTACCTGAACTCCTGCCTTACCGGAAACAACGATGACCGCCGCATCTGCCGCGCTTACCGCCTCTTCCACTTCTCCTACGAAATCAAAATATCCCGGCGTGTCAAGAATATTGATCTTCGCCTTTTCCCACTCGATCGGAACAAGACTTGTGCTGATGGAAAAACCACGTTTCTGCTCTTCTTTATCAAAATCACTAACCGTGTTAGATTCTGTCACTTTCCCCATTCGGTTCGTAGCGCCTGATACATACAGCATTGCCTCAACAAGACTGGTCTTTCCGCTTCCGCCATGTCCGAGCAATACCACATTTCTAATTTCGTCCGTTCTGTAAACTTTCATGCTGCTGCCTCCTTGATATGTAGTTATTTTGCATGTAAATATTTTCTCTTGTCATGCACATCATAGGTATATTGTACTAAAATTTTTCATAAATTACAACTATTTTATGTATTTTTCACATATGACTTGTAACAATTCAGCCATAACATCCAGCATTAACTGTTTCACAGTCTTTTTCTATGTTATTGCACTCAAATTCTCTCTTATAGCAGAACATCATATGCAAAATTATAAAATTCCTTCTTTATAGACAAGTTTATGCTCCGTTTTTTTCAACTTTGTGTATAGACAACCTATTACGATCACTTTGTTTGTTTACTCTTTCGAGTCAACGTGTTAAAATACACCTATATTATTATAAGGAAAGGATTTTACTTTTATGATTTCAGACAGCACTCCTGCAAAAATCGGCTTTATCGGACTCGGACTCATCGGCGGATCTGTCGCAAAGGCGATCCGGACATACTATCCAGACTATGAGCTGATTGCATTTGACAAAAATAAAGAAACACTTGCACTGGCAGTTCAGGAAGGCATCATTGATATCTCCTGCTCTGCGATTGACGACAATTTTAAGGGATGCAGCTATATTTTCTTATGCGCTCCTGTTTCATACAACACAGCCTATCTTACCCAACTGAAAAGTTTACTTAATCCCAACTGCATTTTAACAGATGTTGGAAGTGTCAAAACTTCAATCCACGAAGAAGTAATCGCTCTTGGTCTGGAAGCAAACTTTATAGGCGGTCATCCGATGGCAGGTTCAGAGAAAAACGGATTTGCTAATTCAAAAGCACATTTGATTGAAAACGCTTACTATATCCTTACACCTTCCGCTAAGGTTTCCGCCGAAAAGGTCGATGCCTACCGCGATTTTATTTCTTCTTTAAAAGCGCTCCCTATCGTCCTGGACTACAGGCAGCACGACTGTATAACCGGAACGATCAGTCATCTGCCGCATATCATTGCGTCTACACTTGTGAACTTCGTGCGCGATACGGATACAAAAGACGAACTAATGAAAGCTCTTGCCGCAGGCGGATTTAAAGACATTACAAGGATTGCATCTTCCTCTCCTGTTATGTGGCAGCAGATCTGCCTGAAAAACAAAGGAAATATATCTCACATTTTAGGGCAATATATCGAAGCGCTCACACAAGCCAAAGCTTCCGTAGATGCAGAAGACGAAAACGCGCTTTATACTTTGTTTGAATCTTCCCGCGACTACCGCAATTCCATGCCGAACACTTCGGCAGGCCCGATCAAGAAACAATTCGCCGTATACTGTGATATCATTGACGAAGCCGGAGGAATCGCAACAATCGCAACCATACTGGCAAGCAACAATATCAGCATCAAAAACATCGGCATTATCCACAACCGGGAATTCGAAGAAGGGGTGCTCCGAATTGAATTTTATGATGAATCTTCCTCTTCCAAAGCTTCTGCGCTGCTGAAAAAATACCGATATATCGTATATGAGATCTAACAGAGAGGAAAAGTCAAACAGGAGGAAAAGAAAAATGGAATTAGCCAGTATTCAAGGATTAAAAGGAAAGGTTTCCGTCCCCGGAGATAAATCAATCTCCCATCGATGCATCATGTTCGGATCGATCGCAAACGGAACGACTGAGATCCACAATTTTCTGAAAGGAGCAGACTGTCTCGCCACGATCCGCTGCTTTCAGGCAATGGGCATTAATATAGAAGAAACAGATCACACAATTACAGTTCACGGAAACGGACTGCACGGATTATCTGCTCCGTCCAACATTCTTGATGTCGGAAACAGCGGCACTACGACCCGCCTTTTATCAGGCATTCTCGCAGGACAGAAGTTTGAATCAAAGTTATCAGGCGACGAGTCTTTGAACTCCCGTCCTATGAAACGGATCATTGAACCGCTTACAATGATGGGGGCAAACATCTCAAGTGTTCTCAGAAACGGCTGCGCTCCGCTGTACATCACTCCTGGAGATCTGCACGGAATACACTATAACTCTCCTGTCTCTTCCGCACAGGTAAAATCATGTGTTCTTCTTGCCGGATTGTACGCAGACGGAGAAACTTCAGTTACAGAGCCGTCCCTTTCCAGAAACCATACTGAATTAATGCTCAGAGAATTTGGAGCCGATATCCGAACACTCCACTCCTTATCGGGTACAGAAGCAACTGCATATATAAAACCATGCCCCGAATTATACGGGCAGAAAATTACTGTTCCGGGAGATATTTCCTCCGCAGCATATTTTATCGCAGCAGGTCTGATCGTTCCCGACTCAGAAATTTTGATCGAAAATGCAGGAATCAATCCGACCCGCTCCGGCATCTTAAAAGTATGCGAAGATATGGGCGGAGATATCACTCTTCTTAACGAACGCTGCGAAGGCGGCGAAAAAATTGCCGATATCCTCGTCCGCACAAGCAGTCTGCATGGAATCACGATCGAGGGCGATATCATCCCGACATTGATCGATGAAATTCCGATCATCGCAGTCATGGCTGCCGTCGCAGACGGAACGACTGTCATTAAAGATGCCGCCGAACTGAAAGTAAAAGAAACTGACCGCATTGAAACTGTGACAGATAATTTAAAAGCAATGGGATGCAGCGTCACCCCTACAGAAGACGGAATGATCATCACAGGCGGAACACTTCACGGGGCATCGATCCATACTCTTCTCGATCACAGAATCGCAATGGCGTTCAGCATCGCGGCTCTTGTCGCTGACGGAACAACAAAAATCCTTGACAGCAAATGTGTGGACGTATCGTATCCTGCCTTTTATGATACATTTGAACAATTATTGTAACTTTTGAGAAGATCCTAAGTTTTAATGGTAAGTTGAAAATCATCTGAATTTTGTTACATATCCTTTAGAATTTCACGATTTTTAAGAGAAAAAAGCGAGGGAAGTTTATGATTAAAAAACTAATAAAAAAAGAAAAGAAGCAGCTTATCGCCTTATTCATATCACTTATATCTCTTATTATATTTTCTTTGATGGACAATAAAATAGATAAACTTTTTCTGTTTTTCTTTATTGGGGATTTAATTATTATATTTATCGACGTTTGTTTGGAACTTAAAAGGTATTGGAAAGATAAAAAGTAGCATTTTAAAAGAGACATCCATCGATCGCACAGTTTTCATTCGATTAGAAACCGTAAGATCATCTGATGTCTCTTTTTTGTGACGGCGATTGCTTTTTACAGCATCTCTTTTCTTAATTCTTCTCCGCTTTTTGCGCTTAAATATGCCGGTGCGATATCGAATACTGTCTTGCATCCGCTCTGACCTTCCGCAGCAAGTCTGTAGGCTGCGCGGGCATATGCAACGATCACGGAAGACGTAAACTCAGGATTGGAGTCTAATTTCAAGCTGTACTCGATCAAATGACTGTTTTCTCCATCCCAGCCTGTCTTTCCGCTTCTGAGTACGAAACCGCCGTGCGGGATTCCGCTGTGATCGCGTTTCAACTCTTCTTCGCTTATAAAATGAACTGTCGTATCATAATCGGCAAAATAGTTCGGCATTGATTTGATCTCTGCTTCTACTTTTGCCGCATCTGCGCCTTCTTCAAGGACAACAAAGCACTCTCTTGTATGTTTCTGCCGTGTCGTAAGATCCGGGTTTTCTCCGTTTCGCACTGCCTCAAGAGCTGCTTCTGACGGAATCGTATACTGTTTTCCGTCTTTTACGCCTTCTACTCTTCTGATCGCATCGGAATGACCCTGGCTTACTCCTTTTCCCCAGAACGTATAATCTTTTCCGTCAGGAAGGATTGCGTTTGCATACAATCTGTTCAAAGAGAACATACCCGGATCCCAGCCTACGGAAATAATTCCGACTTTTCCGCTCTCTTTTGCCGCCTCGTCTACATTCGCAAAATGCTCCGGAATACGGGCGTGTGTATCAAAACTGTCAATAACATTGAACAGCTTTGCAAACTCCGGTGTCTGTTTCGGAAGATCCGTCGCACTTCCTCCGCAAAGGATCAAGACGTCGATCTTATCTTTCCAGTCTGCGGCGTCATCTACACTGCATACCGGAACTCCTTCTGTCAAAATTGTCACGCCTGAAGGATCTCTTCTTGTAAATACTGCCGCAAGTTCCATATCATCATTTTGTTTTACTGCACATTCTACGCCTCTGCCTAAGTTACCATATCCTAAAATACCAACTCGAATACTCATTGTCTGCACTCTCCTTTTTGAATATTTTCGCATAGTCCTTCCCGTGACAACTCACGATTTTCAAACTATTACTTTGCTATTATACAATCGGCAGAATAAGTTTTCAATGTTATTTTTTTGAATGTTTTGTACTTATTTTATTCATTTTTGTTCATTTTTCTATTATTTTTCTGACAGACTATTGCTTGTTTGCCAGATAAGTTTCCGTCAATGCTACTGCATCCAAGATACACTGATCACAGCTTACTCTAGGTTTTCCGTCTGCGACGCCTTTCAATTCGCGGCAATAATACGTTCCGTTTTTCTCTTTAAATTTATTTGCATATTCTTTTACTTTCTTATATGTATCCGCTTTCGTAAGTTTTCCGTTATCAGGATTTCCAACACTGTTATCCAATCCCATTACCATAAACATACCGGTAACTGCACCGCATATATCCATCATCCCCATACCGAAACCGAACCCTTCCGAGATCCGAAACATCGTCTCTTCATCTACTCCAAACTCTTCGCAGAAAGAACACGCCACAGCCTGAGCGCAATTATATCCTTTCTTATGATACTCTAAAGCTTTTTTTGCTCTTTCATTCATTTCTTGCATTTCCTTCATTTCTGTACTCATTTTTTACTCCTTTTCATCTGATTCTATCATACTGTTTCCGACTTTCAGTCTGCATATTGCCACGGCTGCCGCCATCTATACTCTCTTAATCACGGTACAGACAGCGTCTCGCCGAATTACTTCCGCGTAAAAGTATAACAGGTGAAGAAAAGATATGCAACCATTCCTGCGTCTTCACCTGTATAGCTTTCACTGTTTCGCCTCTCTGTATGCCTTTTTTCTGCCGTTCCTACAGTTTCTCCTTCTCTCCGATCTGCTCCTCGATGCGCAAAAGCCTGTTATATTTTGCAACCCTTTCAGACCGACACGGAGCTCCTGTCTTAATCTGCCCGGTATTAAACGCCACAGCAATGTCTGCGATAATCGTATCTTCTGTCTCCCCTGAACGATGCGACACAATCACATTATAACCTGCTTCCTGCGCCGTTTTGATCGTCTCAAACGTCTCAGTTAAAGTACCGATCTGATTTACTTTAATAAGGATTGCATTTGCCGCTCCAAGTTCGATCCCTTTCCGAAGTCTCTTAGCATTTGTAACAAAGAGATCATCCCCTACAAGCTGGACTCTGTCTCCGATCTTCTTCGTAAGCTTCTGCCATCCTTCCCAATCTTCTTCGTCAAGAGGATCTTCGATTGAAAAAATCGGAAATTCTTCAACAAGTTCCTCATAATAGGAGATCATTTCTTTCGTTGTCCGCACGACGGGTTCTCCTTTCTTTCCTTCCCCTGCAAAAACGTATCCGCCTTTTTCTTCGATATAAAGTTCTGACGCCGCCACATCAAGAGCAATCATAATATCCCGTCCCATGCGGTATCCTGCTCGCTCTGCTGCATCTCTTATCGTTCTGAGCGCTTCTTTCGTATCTGCAAGTTCAGGCGCAAAACCACCCTCGTCTCCAACGCCTGTCTGAAGCCCCTTTCCTTTCAGTACTGCCCGCAGCATATGATAAATTTCCGCACAGATACGCAGCCTCTCCCGAAAAGAAGTTTCCCTGACCGGTACAATCATAAACTCCTGTATATCCAACGGATTATCGGCATGTACGCCTCCATTTAAAATGTTCATCATCGGAATCGGCATTTTTTTCGCCTGAACCCCGCCCAAATAACGATACAGCGGAAGATTCAGTCCTTTTGCCGCCGCTCTCGCCGATGCCATAGACACTCCTAAGATCGCGTTTGCACCGAGATTACTTTTATTCTCTGTTCCATCAGCTTTACAAAGGGCACAATCTATTGCTTTTTGATCGAATACATTCATTCCGATCACAGCTCTTGCAAGACAACTGTTCACATTTTCGACTGCCTGCTCTACGCCTTTCCCTCCATAACGCTCTCCCTGATCGCGAAGCTCTGCCGCCTCATATTTTCCTGTAGAAGCGCCTGACGGAACGGCAGCGCGTCCGATGACATTTTCCCCTGCAAGCACTTCTGCTTCAATCGTAGGATTTCCCCGTGAATCTAATATTTCCCTTGCAAATATATCCCGAATCAACATCTCTTTATCCATTTTCTGTCTCCTTACCTGTTTTCTTTCTTGCAACTCTTTTATTAGTACATTATTTCCGCATTTTCCTACTTAATGCGTTGACTTTTCACATTTAGAATATTACAATTCGTTTAGAGTTGATCGACTTACCAAAAGAGTCGCTTCCATCTTGAACAGGTCAAATTTTTACTTCGGGAGAATTCAAAAATGAACAGATTGAAACACTTCTTTATGCTTACATTCAGTACGCTTCTGATCGCATGCGGAACGTACTTTTTTAAATTTACAAACAATTTCACTTTTGGCGGAATCACCGGTCTCGCTGTTCTTGTTGCTAAAACCGGACTCATTTCAGCCGGAGATTTCAACTTTATCGCAAGCATGCTCCTGCTCATCATCGGAATGTTTATCCTCGGGAAAAAATTCGCCGCAACTACTGCTTACTGCAGTATTCTTCTTTCCGTTTCGCTCTCGGTATTAGAAAGGCTTTTCCCTATGAACGCTCCTTTTACCGATGAACCGATGCTGGAATTATGCTTTGCCATCGCGCTGCCTGCTCTCGGATCGGCAATTTTGTTTAACATTGGGTCTTCCAGCGGCGGAACAGACATCATTGCCATGATCCTTAAGAAATATTCCAGCTTCGATATCGGAAAGGCATTACTCATTTCAGATGCATTGATCACAGCCGCAGGTTTTTTCATTTTCGACATAGAAACCGGACTGTTTTCCCTGCTCGGTCTTTCTATCCGCTCTTTTATGATCGATACGTTCATCGAAAGCTTTAACTTGTCCAAATATTTTAACGTCGTATGCGACAATCCCGAGCCAATCTGCGATTATATCGTACATACGCTGGGACGAAGCGCAAGCGTATGCCTTGCAAAAGGTGCGTATTCCGGCAAAGATAAATATATCATCCTGACAGCCTTAAACCGGATGCAGGCAGTCCATCTGCGCAACTTTATCCGCGAAAATGACAAAGAAGCCTTCATCCTTATCTCAAATACAAGCGAGATCATCGGAAAAGGCTTCCACAGTGTATAAAACAGCGGTCAGTCTCTGCTTCTGCCGACGACTGACCGCTCATAATATAGCGATAGATTTACAACTCGTGATAATGTGGAATAATATCTTCATAATTCCCATCATTCATTTCAAAGCCTCCGGGAATTATTCCCAGCCGGACAAACCCGAGCTTTTCATAAAGTTTCAATGCACTCTCGTTGCTTTTCACAACCGCATTAAACTGCAGAATACGAAATCCAGCTTCTTTTCCCATCTTCATACAGTGCTTTACAAGCAGCTCTCCTACATGCATTCCCCGCATCTGCTTTTGAACTGCAAAACTTGCATTACATATATGACCGCATCTGCCGATATTATTCGGATGCAGAATATACATTCCGACAATGTTTCTGCTCTGCTCGTCATAAGCAACTCCGGTAAATGTCTGCTCTTTAAAAAAGGCATCTCCTGATTCTTCCGTAAGCATTTCCTTCTGCGGAAACGCCTTCCCGTCTTTTACGACTTCGTTCCAAATTGCAATCGTTTCTTTTACATCCTTCGTTTCATACTGTCTGATCTTGATGTTCACCTTTTTTCCTTCTTTCGTATCTACACTTTGTATTTTCTTTATCTATTTCCGCGCCCTGCGATTAGTGAAAGAAATGATCTCCAATCTGCAATCCCCAGTTTCCGTTCCCAAACGAAAGACAGTCGCCAACCGGATTGCTTCCTGCAAGAGCATCTGCCGCAGCCTGCATCGCTGTCTGCGTATATCCGCCTGATGCAAGAACAGAATCAAGCCATCCTGTCATCGCCGGTCCAAACTGTCCCGACTGATAGATTACTTCACTGATCGTATTCGGATAAGAACCGCTTCTTACACGATTCATTACAACAGCGCCAACTGCAACCTGACCTTCGTAAGGCTGATTTCCCGCCTCGCAGTAAATAAGAGCGGCAAGAAGTTCCTGTTCCCCTGCCATAACATTCGCCGCTTCTGACTGCATTGTCTCCTGCGCTGCCGCCTGCATCGCCTGTTCTTCTGCGATTCTGGCTTCTTCCGCCAGCCTTGCTTCTTCTGCCCGGATTGCCTCTTCAATACGGACAGATTCTGTTTTCCACATATCCCCTGCCGTTTGAACGCCTTTTGAAATTTTTTCTGTTCCTTTGATGACGCCGATCGTATCATCTGCCACTATGCTGCTGACCTGAACAGCCGTTTCGCTTCCTGCATAACTAAAATTCTCAACAGAATTCCGGTTTCCCACAGGGCTTGTGAATCCAGTAAGTAACATGACACTTGACACTGTAATGTACAGCGCCGCAAAAATTCTTTTTTTATTATAATTCATATACTCCTCCTCGTAAACATTTGCAATATCTTCACAATATATTTTTAATAATTCCCTTTTAAAATATATGTTTTGTTTTCATGTTTATTACAGATATTACAAAAATGTTACGAACGAGATTGTACTACAAAGAATCGAAGTTGTCAACTTTTTTCTTTCTCTTTTTTTCGTCACCATTTTTCATCTTCTTTTTCCAGGCTTTCTCCAATGTTTTTTTCGATATTTTTTTAATATTTTTTTCAATATTTTTCTAATATATTTTCTGATCTTTCAAGCATGATCCCAAAGCAATTATTCTGCTCCTATAAGTACACATTACCTAAACGTTTAAATTAGACAAAAGCAAAATTTCCTATCCGATTCAATCACCGGAAGCTCCAAAAGGCGCATTCCTGGATTGCAAGCGGTCGCCAAGGTCTTGATCAAGCCCGTACTTAGGCTCGTCTCCAGTCAAAAAAGTCCCGTCTGTTTCCCCGCATAAAGCGAAGACACAGACAGGACTTTTTCCCGAAA
The DNA here is from genome assembly GCF_030825015.1 of Mediterraneibacter sp. Classification (NCBI taxonomy): domain Bacteria; kingdom Bacillati; phylum Bacillota; class Clostridia; order Lachnospirales; family Lachnospiraceae; genus Mediterraneibacter; species Mediterraneibacter sp. Next base: position 99,858 of record NZ_JAPJQP010000005.1, read on the forward strand.
ATTATTTGCGGAGAAAACCCGCGATCCGTTTATACAAAAGGAAAGTAACTGCCCCGTTAATTCCTGCTTTTACCACATTGAAACCAACAATAAACGGCATCAGATCCCACACTACATCTCTTGGCACTCCCATAAACATCGGAGTGATCACCAAATTGGCTCCAACCATAGTGATTGCCATAGCTACCGTTCCGGCAGCCAGACCAAACACGGCTGTTCCACGAGTCTTTTTTCTGTTGTAAATTGTTCCCGATACAACAACAAGAACCCCCGTAGCGATCATGTGCATCAAAATACCATACAATCCGCTTCCTGCACTCACCGTCAGCCCCTGCACAACAGCCGTTACAACCGTCAAAACAAGTCCCGCCGTCGGTCCGAACGCAAACGTTCCGATCAAAATTGAAATGTCCGCCGGATCATACTCCAAAAACGGTACTGCCGGAAAAATCGGGAAATGCACAAGGTATACCATCGCTACCGATATCGCTACCATAGCGCCCAATTTCGCCATTTTCATCGTTTTCTTCTTGTTCATTACTGCATTCATTGTTCCTGTTTCTTCTTTCATTTTCCTTCTCCTTTTTTCCGTCTCTGCGGTTTTATGAAAAAGGTGATCTTCATTTTTTTACAACAAAAAATCCCGAACTTACCACGTTCGGGATAAACTGCAGTTGTGTAACTTATCGATCTTATCTGCTCAATAAGCGGCACTTTCTTCTCTCATCCAGACTGTAACTGTCGGTATCGGAATTCTTCCTTTAAAAGAAAGTCACCGATTCCACCGCATTGCTGCGGGTCGCGGACTATACCGCCGGTTGGGACTTGCACCCGACCCCGAAGATCGTATTCCTTTTTACGTTATCAATTATAAAACTGTCCTTTTGTATTTTCAAGGATTTTTTCTGCAATCTATTATTTTTTCTGTTTTTCATACTTGATTCAAAAGTTGCACACATTTTCTACACATTTTCTGTATATACTAAAAGTGTTCTCAGATGAGAACACTTTTTCATAAACTTTTTCCCCCATGAGCCGCAGAAATGTGGCTCATCCTTTTTTTATTCTGATTACTCGAAGCAAAGAAGATCCCGCATCTTTTCTACCCTTACGACATCACTCTTGCACGCATTTTTCCCCAAATATAAACTTGAACATAATCATAGGCTTTATCGTAGATAAGCAGACCAATCTGCCCGGCAATAATAATCACCGTCAAAACTGTTCCTGATACCGCTTTTGTAAACAGCATATTTCGAAAGATCAGAACAATCGGAATATACACAATATTAAAAATCACATATTTCGAAAGAAGAAAGACTGCTTTGCTCTTCTCCTGTCTCACATGCGCCGTAATCTGTCTCCAGGCAGCCTCTCTCCCCCATATGTAAAATCCCATCGCTGCAAATGTAAACACATAAAACTTATTCGGCGCTGCAGCAAATCCGAGTATTACTCCTGCCACATAAAACGCCGCCCCGGTTCTCAGACCAAATTCCCGGACAACAATCCCTACAAAAAAAGATGCCGCCGCAAGCAGAAACAGCGTACTCGTCTCAATCACACTGCCAAGTACCATGAAGATAACTGTCAGCGCCAAAAGAAGTCCGCCAAACGCCATTGTCTTTGCCTTTACATGCATGAACACAAATCTCCTCCCATACATTCACACAACGAATCTGCAACAAACAAGTCACAGCACATATTTCCTGTACCGCACGGAGTTGTGCCGCTGCTATAGCCGTTGCCATAAGAACTGTTCTGATAACGGCTGCTCGTATAATTCAACTGATTCAAAAGTTGTCTGTACTGCATATTGTTCGGTTCCATATTCACTGCCTGCGCCGCATGATCTCGCGCAAGCACATTATTTCCAAGACCCGCATTCGCACAGCCGCTTAAGTAATACCAGATTGCAGAACGCTCATTTATCTGGTCAAGCGTATTGAGCGCCTCACGAAATCTTCTGCTGTTGATATAATTCACAGCCGCCTGAAGTCTCGGATCCTGCTGCGCACTCTGATAATTTGCGCCGTATCCATTGTAAGAAGAACTTCCTGACGAAGAGCCGTATCCGTAAGAATATCCGCCGCCCGACGCTCTTTCTTTCATGATCATATCATACGCTTCCTGAACTTGTTTAAACTTTTCTTCTGCTAAATCCGCAAGAGGATTATCAATATTCGCATCCGGATGATACTTTCTGGTAAGATCGCGATATGCCTTTTTTATCTCATCATCCGACGCACTCGGAGAAACGCCGAGCACTTCATACGGGTTATTTATCATTTTTTCTGTTCCTCACTTTTCTTTCTCTGTATCTTATTATAACAATTCCACACTCCATCATACAATATATTCCGCAAAATGTCTATATCCGAAAGGCATGGGAGCTTCTCAAATTCTGCCGTACTCTCTGCAATCATCATACATAAAATCTGTTTCATTTTCTCTTCATATCCGGCTTCCTGTGCAATCTTCTTCAAAGGATTATAACGTCCCTTTTCCATGTCTTTTGGAAGATCTTCATAAGCATCCATCAGATAGATAAATTTTCCCATGAAAAATCCCATTCTGCGAAGCGTTCCTTCCCACTGATCTGTCTTATACAAAAAAAGTTCTTCCATCAGTTTCCCGAAACATCCTGCCGTTTTATCCAAATCCGTGCTCTCTTCCTTTTCACAAACAGACAATTCTTCCAGCGCCGATTGAATCACTTTACTCTGTCTCGGATATTGTTCAACAATCTTTTTCACCTTACCGTGCAGCATCGTTTTCGCTGCCAAGCCGGAAACTTTCCGGTCATCTTCCCAGTCGTCTTCCATATGATAATACGCCATCAAAACATTCATCGCCGCTCCATATGATGTAATCTCATTCGTCAACATCATCTGCTTTTTTACCGGATGCACTTTGCATCGATGCATATCAAGCCTTGCGTCACTTTCATATAGCGAAGATAACAAAATAATTGCGAATGTCATGTCATATGTAAGTGTCATCTGACCTGTAAATCCATACTCCTCTTTCAATACATGACACAAACCACAATAATATGCCTTGTATTTTTTCAAATCTTTTACCTTCAATTCCGGTTCACATACCGTCACATATCCAAACATAAATTCTTCTCCTCGGATGCCGCTTTCCCCGGGTGTCCACCCGCTGCTCACCGCTTGATTCACAGCAGATCTGACATCCTTATTCATATGGCATTATAACATGCATTGCCTCTGCTGTTTATAAAAATATCGTGAATTATAATAGACTCTCGCAAATATAATAGAAGTTTAATTGTAAACCTTTTTTTATTTTTAGTTGACTTTCTTTCTTTTTTCCATTATACTACGATCGGCAGCAATTATGAAAGAAACGTCTCTTCCTTATATAAAGCTGTACATTTTATAACAAAGGAGTAATCTTATGAATCAACCTATCACTGCCGATCAGACAAATACGACACGACAGCTCACTATGATCGGACTTATGACAGCAGTTACATGTATCCTTGGACCTCTTTCCATTCCTCTGCCGTTTAGTCCTGTACCGATCACACTGACAAACTTCGCCGTCTTTCTTTCCATTTATATTCTAGGAATGAAGCACGGGACGATCAGTCTTCTTATTTATCTTGCACTTGGAACAATCGGACTTCCTGTATTTTCTTCTTTTAGCGGCGGACTCGGAAAACTTGCCGGTCCAACCGGAGGATACTTATTCGGCTTTATTTTTCTTGCGCTCATCCACGGGTTTTTCATGCAGCGCTTTCCGAAAAAAACACTTGCCTCCGTTATCGGGATGAGTCTCGGTATGACTGTCTGCTATCTGTTCGGAACGATATGGCTTGCAGTACAGATGAACCTCACCTTTACTGCCGCCCTTGCTATCGGCGTCTTGCCTTACCTGATCGGAGATGCCGCTAAGATCATACTCGCAGCAATTATCGGACCAAAACTTGCAAATACAATACAGAAAATACAGAAATAATTCCATTTATTCTTAATCTCCTGTTTAGAATTTTTCGTATTCTTTTATGATTTAAACATACTTTTGACATATTTGTTCTTTATAATTTAGCCTAGATAGTTGAAAAACAACTATCTTCCCTCATAAAGCCGAAGTGCTTAAAGCACTCGCTTTAACTCTCATTCCTTTAGATAACTATAAAACAACGAAACCCGTTAGCCCTTGTGGTTAGCGGGTTTTCGCTGTCTGCATATTCAACAGTCTGCAATCACCGGAAGTGCCAAAAGACACATTCCGGGATTATAAACGGTCGTCATTCCCAAAAAAAGATCCTGCATCCGCAGGATCTTTCTCAAGTCTTCATAAACGCAAAATTTTGCTCTGTATAATCTTTTCTTACTCTGCCTGAAGGATTTTGTAAACTCCACCCTGAACGATTACAACTGTCGGCTCTTTTGTCGGCTCGCCGTCTTCATTCCATGTGATGGATTTTCCTGTCAGTCCGTCAACTGTGATCTCTGTCATCGCCTTCTTCATCGCATCATTCATTTCAGATATACTCATATCCGGTGTCAGGTTTGCTTTCTCTGCTGCTGCTTTGATTACATATACACAGTCATAAGCATCTGCCGCAAACTGATTCGGAGTTCCTTTGAACGCATCTTTGAAATCAGCTACAAAGGTCTGTGTCTCTTCATCTTCTGCATCTGCTGTAAACGGTGTAAGGAACATCAGATTCTCAGCCAAGGCTGCATCAAATCCGTCTAATGCAAGCAGTCCGTCCATACCGTCACATCCAAACCATTTCGGCGCAAATCCCATTTTGTTTGCCTGTGCAAGGATCAAAGATGCTTCCTGGTAATAAATCGGAAGGAAAACAAGTTCTGCTCCTGCATCTTTTGCTTTCTGAAGCTGAACAGAGAAGTCTGTCTTGCTGTCTGCCGTAAATGCTTCTGCTGCCACAATATCAAGTCCCAGTGACTTTGCTTCTTCTGTAAATTTCTGATAAATACCTGAGGAATATGTATCAGAACTGTTATAAATGATCGCGATCTTATTCGCAAGTTTGTTCTCTGCAATATAATCAGCGGATGCTTTTCCCTGATCAGGATCTGAGAAACACATACGGAATGCATTATCATACTGAATGCTGTCTACCGCTGTTGCAGATGGTGTAAGCTGGAACATGCTGTCCGCATGTGTCTCTTCTACAACCGCTGTACACGGTGTTGAAGTTGTCGTTCCTACTAACATCTGCATTCCCCAGTCTTTCAACGTATTATACGCGTTCACTGATTTTTCAGAATCAGACTGGTCATCCTCAAACTTAAATTCAATCTGATATCCGTTGATACCGCCCGCTTCATTAATCTCATCAACTGCAAGCTGGATACCATTTTGTACCGCCATACCGTAAATTGCCGCGTCACCTGTCGTAGGTCCGATACCGCCGATCTTAAATGTATCTGCATCAGCAGATCCTTTGTCACTTCCGCCGCCGTTTCCGCAAGCCGCCATTGATACTGTCAGAGCCGATACAAGCGCGATACTTGCTGCTTTTTTCCACATTTTCATAACTAAAACTCCTCCTTGCTAACTTACTGTGTTACTATGGTAACTTGCCAAAGAAGTTTTGTCAAGAGAAAAAACAGATTGTGCTCTGTTTTTTATTTGTTTTTATATCTCTAAAATTCTTTCTTTTTTAAAATATGCTGACTGGACAGCCAGGAAACGATCGTAATCCCGATTGCTGCTCCTGCGATGATCAAAATGCCTCCCCAAATCCCCACTTTAGAAATAAGGGTAAAAATCTCTGCTTTTGTCTCTTCCGGCAATCGCTGAAAGCCCTTTACCGCAATCACTGCCACAATCGCCGTTCCACCGAACACGATCGGGATCGCAAAACGGCTTTTCTCTGCTTCGAATTTTAATTTCAACGGGATAAGAATCGCATTCATAGCAAGCATAATAGCTGCGTAAGCGCCATAAATCATAAGAATATCCGCATAACTTCCCTCTGATTCAAAAAATAATATCTGAACTGCTCCTACCAGCGCCCCAATTCCAAAAGAGAGTGCAACTAAAATAAATACAAATAAATATTTTTCATTCACATACTGTTTTCTCGTAATGGGAAGAGTAAACAAAAATGGATAGCCATTATCATATTCATCATAACTGATCGTACTTACCGTAAACATCGTGAAAATGAAAAATGCATATCCGACTGACATATAAACATTTTTCATCACGATTCCCATCGTCGCTCCTACAAATATAAGGATCAAAAATAATGACTTCCCGTTATTTTTCATCAGTTTTATATCTTTAATTAAAAGTCCTCTCACAGCGTTTCCCCTCCTATCATCATCGCAATCAATTCATCCAATGTGCCTTTTTCCACTACAACATTGGGATAATTCTCTATATAATATCGTTTTTCATTTGTCAGACAGGCATATCCATAATGCTCTTTCCTTATTTTCAATAAATATTTGCGGTCTATCTGATCAAATTGATTTTCATCTATCTTCAGCAGACCATATTGATTCAGAAGTACATCCGTCTCCTCATGTAATATAATTCTGCCTTCATGGATCATATAAATGTCATCGCATAAACCTTCCAAATCCGAAGAAATATGAGAACTGATCAAAATAGTTCTCTCTTCATCTTCTTCCATGTATTCTCTCAGAAGATTTAAAATACTTTCTCTTGCCATGACATCCAGACCTGCCGTCGGTTCATCAAGAAGAAGGAACTTTGCTTTATGGGTCAGCGCGCAAAGCACTTTCAGTTTTGCCTTCATTCCCGTTGAAAATTCTCTGATCGTTTTATTGAGCGGAACATCAAACCTGGCACACAGATCCAAAAAGTGTGAACGGTCAAACTCTTTGTAGAGTGACTCCAAAACCGGAACAATATCTTTCACCTTTAAATATCCGCTGAATCCCGAATCCGTCAAAACAATCCCCATCTTTGCCCGATCTTCCACTGTCAGATCCGACGGGTTTTTTCCGAATATGGATACCTCTCCGCTGTCCGCCTGTATAAGACCGAGAAGCGCTTTAAATGTTGTACTCTTCCCTGCTCCGTTTTCACCGACAAGCGCCGTAATATATCCTCTCTTCACCTGCATCGAACAGTTCAGTTCGAAATTATTATACTTCTTTTGTAATTTATTAATTTCCAGCATCGTCTACTCCTCCATGATCAACTCTAACATTTCTCTGATCTGATCGTCTTCCAAGCCACATCCCCGCGCTTTTTCAACCACTTTTTCCAGATCACTTTCCACTTCCCGTTTCAATTCTTCCAAAATACGCTCCTTATTCGAAGCTGTCACATAACTCCCCTTTCCGTGAACTGTCACTGTAAACCCTTCCTGTTCAAGATTGTCATATGCTTTCTTTACAGTAAGAGCGCTGATCTTCAGCTCCTTTGCAAGCGTCCGCACGGAAGGAAGCGCGTCATTCTCTTTCAGATCTCCGCCTGTGATAAGCGATTTGATCTGATCCATAATCTGCTCATAAATCGGTATCATCGATGAACTGTTTATTATAATCTTCATATGTTTCCTCCTCTTTATAAACAGTATATAACAGTATTTAACTGTTGTCAACTGTTATATACTGTTTGTTTTAAAATAATTATAATTGTTCAGATATAACAATCCAAATCAGATATTTTATACGCAAAAAAGGCGAAACCGATCGTTTTTCAACTATCGATTCCACCTTCAGTCCTTTTATTACAAATAATGTATTTTCTTCCCGAATTATCGTTCCATCATACTGATTGATTCGATCCCGACACTTCCTCCGCGGACAACTTCAATCGTTTTAAACTCTTCTTTCATCAGTTTCACAACTGCATCATTTTTCGTAGCAGTCTGAACAAACTCAACAAGAACGCTGTCTTTCCCGTAATCAATCACTTTTGCTTTAAACGTCTCTGCGATCTGGAACACTTCGACTTTATCTTCAGGAGTACATTTAAATACTTTGACATATAAAATTTCTTTCATACGCACAAAGATATCTGTAAAATCAATCACCTTGATCACTTCGACCATTCGGTTCAACTGCTTTTTGATCTGTTCAAATGTTTCGTCATCGCTGACCGTTGCGATCGTCATTCGCGATACAGTCGGATCTTCTGTCGTTCCAACAGTCAGGCTGTCCAGGTTATACGTTTTTCCTGAAAAAAGCCCTGTAATTTTAGAAAGTACGCCGACCTGATTTTCAACATAAAGAGAAATCCATCTTTTTTTCATTTTATTTTCCATTCTCACGCGCTCCTTTCTAACATTCCACGATCATCTCTTCCAATGTACCGCCCGGTTTTATCATCGGATAAACCATCTCCTCCGGATCGATAATAAACTCGATCAGAGTCGGCGTATGTGTATTCTTCTTCGCCTCTTCAAAAGCTTCCTTAATCTCTTCTTTCTTTGTCACACGGATTCCTTTCGCTCCGTAGCTCTCTGCCAAACGCACGAAATCCGGTGTGTATTCCGGCATCTCTTCTCCGTTCGTTCTTCGGAACAACGCCCCTGAACGCAGATTCGTCATTCCGTAGCGCTTCCCATAAAACAGTTTCTGCCACTGACGAACCATGCCGAGATACTCATTGTTAAACACACAAAGGATCAACGGAAGTTCTTCCAAAACAGCAGTCGCAAATTCCTGAATATTCATCTGCATTCCGCCGTCCCCGGAGATTGCGATCACGGTTCTGTCTGGATTTCCGATCTTCGCACCGATGGCAGCCGGAAAGCCATATCCCATCGTTCCAAGTCCACCGGATGTAACAAGCTGTTTCTTTTCCGTTATTTCTGCATACTGTGTCACAAACATCTGATGCTGTCCTACATCTGTCGTAATGATCGCTTCATCAAACTGTCTGTTCATCTCTTCAATAATATCTTTCGGTCCGATCGATCCATGAACTTTCATTGTAAGAGGATGTTCTTCTTTCCATTCTGCGATCTGCTCCAGCCATGACTGTGTATCACATGCTTCCACATACTCTCTCATCTTCGTTACCGCTTCTTTTGCATCGGCAACGATCGGCACATGAACATGAATATTTCTCGAAATAGATGCTGTATCGATATCTATATGCACAATCTGTGCATTCGGCGCAAATTCATGAAGCTTTCCTGTGATCCGATCGTTAAAACGAGTACCGATAGAAAACAGAAGATCACATTCACTCACTGCCATATTCGCGGCATACGCTCCATGCATTCCGAGGTTTCCAATAAACAGCGGGTGATTCGTCGGAATCGCCCCTCTTCCCATAATTGTCGTAACAACCGGAACCTTTGTAATATCAACCACTTCTGTAAACGCCTTGTTCGCTCTTGCAATATTCACGCCGCCTCCTGCAAGAAACAGGGGCTTTTTCGCCTTATTCAACATCTTCAGCGCACGTTTGAGCTGTCCCATATGTACGCTTGTATTCGGCTTATATCCGCGGATATTCACTGCTTTTGGATATTCCGGACTTCCAAGTTCCGCCATCACATCTTTCGGCAGGTCGATCAGCACGGGGCCGGGTCTTCCCGTCCGTGCAATATAAAATGCTTCCTTAATAATCCTTCCGAGATCTTCCCTCTTGCTCACCGTCACACCATACTTCGTAATACTGCGTGTGATCCCGACAATATCCACTTCCTGGAACGCATCATTTCCGATCAAATGACGGGCCACCTGCCCTGTAAAACAAACTAACGGCACACTGTCATAGTTCGCCGTCGCCAGTCCTGTAACAAGATTCGTCGCTCCCGGGCCGCTCGTCACAAGACAAACGCCTACTTTCCCTGTTGTACGTGCATAAGCATCCGCAGCATGTACAAGAGCCTGCTCATGCCTCGGCAAGATTACCTTAATCTCATCCTGCCTGTATAACTCATCACTAATGTCGATCGTGCATGCTCCCGGATATCCGAAAATCGTATCGACTCCTTCTTCTTTTAATGCTCTTACGAGCAGCTTATTTCCTGTAATCTGTCTCAAAATCTTACCTCCTCAAAACAAAGGTCTGTTTCTCATACTCTCATCACTTGAAAGAAAACAACATCTCCGAATCCACGCCTCTATCCCGGCATCTCTTCGTCTTATTATGAATAATATAAGAGAAATCTTAAACAATATGATACTTTGTATCAAGCCTCTTGTCAATTTCTTATGCTTGATCTTTTTTATCTATGGCATACTTATCTGCGCCGTACCGCTCCGACTATGGAATAAACTGCAAGAGCCGCGGCATTTACCATCACGACGCTGGCTCCTGCCGGAGTTGCCCATACATAAGAAACCGCGATCCCTACAATAAGACATACAACCGAAATAACAGCAGAATTTAGGATCACTGTTCGAAAAGTCCTGCACACACGCATGGAGGTAAGCGCCGGAAAGATAATCAGACTTGAGATCAGAAGGGCTCCCATCATCCTCATCCCAAGCACGATCGTCACCGCCGTCAGCACAGCAATCATCGTATTGTACAAATTTGCTTTTACTCCGGTTGCCTGTGCAAAAGTTTCATCAAACGTAACCGCAAAAATCTTATTATAAAAAAAGAAATAAAGGATCAAAACAATGCCTGCCAGCACAACACTAAGCCGTACATCTTCTTCACTCATCGCCAGAATACTTCCAAACATATAGTTGTACACATCGGTATTCATTCCGGTCGTCATCGAAATAACCATCACTCCAAGTGCAAGAGACGTCGTCGATATAAGAGCGATCGCTGCGTCACCTTTCATTTTCCCCGTTCCCTTTATCCGAAGGATCAAAACAGCGGCAAGCACAACAACCGGAATCGCCACAGAAAGAGGCGCCGCCTGAAACGCCGTTGCAACAGCAAGCGCTCCGAACCCTACATGAGACAATCCATCCCCTATCATGGAATATTGTTTCAGCACGAGGCTGACGCCAAGCAAGGCGGCACAAAGCGCAACCAAAGAACCGACAACAAACGCCCGCACCATAAAAGGATAAGAAAACATCTCCACGATCATATCAAACATGTTCTTCACCTCCGAGAAATTTTCTTCCGATCCGGCTTTTTCGGTATTCTTCTGCCGTCCCGAAAAATTTGGCGCTCTCCTGCAAATGCAGAATATGACTTGCATTTTCTACAGCCGTTTCGATATCATGGGACACCATCACAACCGCGATTTTGGAGTCGCGATTGATTTTTCTGATCAATTCATAAAATTCACCTGTCACGATAGGATCGAGTCCCGTCACCGGCTCGTCAAGCAAAAGAAGACTTTTTGTAGCGCAAAGCGCTCTTGCAAGAAGCGCTCTTTGCTGCTGTCCGCCGGAAAGATCCCGAAAACACTGCCTCGCCAGTCCTTTAATCCCAAGCATTTCCATCTTCTCCAGCGCAGCCGCTTTATCTTCTTTTGTATAAAACGGCTTCCATCCTCGGCTGTTCAGTCTTCCTGACAAAACAACTTCATAAACGCTTGCCGGAAAACCTTTCTGTGTTTCGCTTTTCTGCGGAAGATATCCGATTTCATTTTTCTTCAGGCCATCGCCGTAGACAATCTGTCCGTGCTCCACACTTTTAAGTCCAAGTAAACTTTTGACAAGAGTACTCTTCCCTGATCCATTCTCCCCGACAATACAAAGATAATCTCCTCTGTCGATCGAAAAGCTCAATTCCTTCACAACGGTCTGTCCCTCATATCCTATAGAAACTTTTTCGCACGTTATCAACGCCATCAGTTCAAAACCTCCTTTAACGTCTCTACGTTCTTTTCCATCATTGTAAGGTATGTCTCACCTTTTTCAAAATCTTCTGCCGAAAGATTATGACAGCTATAGAACACTTTAACTTCCGTGCCGGACGCTTCGGCAATAGCATTCGCAATATCTGCATTGCTCAATTCCATCTTCAGGATCACCGGAACTTTTTCAGATTTTGCCTTTTCGATCAAAAACACCATTGTAGCCGCGCTCGGTTCTGTATCCCCCGCACACCCCGGAAACGCCGCATAATATTCCAAACCATATTCTTCTGCAAAATATCGAAACGGAAAACGATCTCCGAATATTAATAAGTTTCTTTTTGATTGTCCGACAACTTCTCTTATCTCTTCATCCAACTTTAAAAGTTCCGCCTGATACCGCTTTGCGTTCGCCTCATATATCGCTTTATTTTCGGCATCCTTCTGCACGAGAACCTGCTTGATCTTCTCTGCGATCAAAGAAGCATTCACCGGAGATGTCCATACATGTTCGTCAATCTCATGAACAGATTCCTCTTCCCCGTCAGTTTCATCAGACGTTTCGTCATGTGCGTCATGCGCGTCATGATGCGATTCTCCTGCCGGCTCTTTCATTCCTTCCACATGTTCTTCTTCCACTGTTTCAACACAGTCCAGAAGTTTGATCGTCACCCGGTCACTTTTCGGCATAGAACTTAAAATATCTTCAATCCATACGTCATTCTCCCCACCTACATAAAGAAACACATCGCTGTTTTCAATCGCGATCATGTCTTGCGGCGTAGGTTCATAAGAATGACTTTCCTCTCCGGGTTTTAAGAGCATTTTAAGATCTACATAATCTCCGGCGATCTCTCGCACAAAATCATACGGTGGAAAAATTGTCGTCACAACGCGAAGACGTTTCTCGCCGTCTTCTTGTTGTCCTTCCCCGCTCTTTCCTCCGCCATTATCCGTTCCGCTTCCCGCACATCCCTGCACAAGAACAGCAAAGCACAGGACGAGAACTGCCAGTCCCCGCCTGCGCCGCATTTTTTTCTTAACATCTTTCATATGTTGTAAAACGAAATTCCAGATCAAAACAAGTCTGCTCCTCACTTTCCTGCGTCATCTTCCACTCACTCATCTCATCAAGATTCGGGAAAAAAGTATCCGCCTGAAACCCACGCTCAACTTTTGTCACATAAACTTTATCGCAGTGCGAAAGCATCATTTTGTAAACGCTTTCCCCGCCGATAATATAAACCCGATCCGTATCGTATTTTTCAAGTTCTCTCATCAGTTCTTCTTCATTATGCACAGTTGCTGCATCTTTCACCTGATAATTCTTATCTCGCGTAAGTACGATATTTGTCCTGTTTTTAAGCGGCATTCCATTCGGGAAACTTTCCAGTGTCTTACGACCCATAACAATGACATTTCCAGTCGTAGTTTCTCTAAAAAACTTCATATCTGATGGAATACTTACAAGAAGTTTGTTCTTATATCCGATTCCCCAATTTTTATCGGCACATACGATCGCTCTCATATACAGCTTGCTCCTTTCTTATCTCGACTCTTTTTAATCTATATACTCTGTACAATCTGTCTATTGTCTTGTTCTACATCCTCATCCGGTCTTCTTGTCCCGTTCCTCTTCTTAATCTGTCCGTCTTCTTATCTTTTATGTTTTCTTATCCTGTCTGCCTTCTTATTCTGCCGTTTTTCAAAGCTACACCGCGATCGGAATATTTTTAATCTGCGGATGTGTCTCATAACCATCCAATCTGACATCATCCGGTGTAAAGTCATAAAAATCCGTAACATCCGGATTCAGCCAAAACGTCGGCGCCGGAAGAGGTTCTCTGGAAATAAGCTCTTCGATCATCGGAACATGGCGATCATAAATATGTGCATCTGCAATGACATGTACGAATTCTCCTGCCTTCATCCCGCATACTTGCGCAAGCATATGAACAAGTGCCGCATATTGGCATACATTCCAGTTGTTTGCCGCGAGCACATCCTGAGACCGTTGATTTAATATACCGTTCAGAGTCAGTTTATCGCTGTCCTTTTCTTTCGTTACATTAAACGTCATACTGTACGCACATGGATAAAGATTCATCTCATGCAGATCACTGTGCACATAAATATTCGTCATAATACGCCTGCTGTACGGATTATTTTTCAGATCAAAGATCACCCGATCCGTCTGATCCATCAGCCCTTCCTTATACTCATGTTTCACGCCCATCTGATAGCCATACGCTTTTCCGATGGATCCCGTTTCATCCGCCCAGCTATCCCATATATGACTCTTCAATTCATTTACATTATTTGATTTTTTCTGCCAGATCCAGAGCAGCTCGTCCACACAGCTTTTAATCGCCGTGCGGCGCAATGTCAGCGCCGGAAATTCTTTTGACAGATCATAGCGATTTACAACCCCGAACTTCTTGATCGTATATGCAGACGTTCCGTCTTCCCATACCGGACGCACTTTTTCTCCTTCTGTACTCGTGCCGTTATCAATGATATCCCGACACATATCAATAAAGACTTTATCCGCGTAACTCATATCCGCTCTCCTTTTACCGTTATTTTCCTGTGATTCTGCCCCTCATCTATCTGTATCTTACGGCTCTGCTATATTATTCAAAACTTTATCCAAGTTTTTTCTAAGCGCCTCAATCTCGCGCTTTGTCATGCCCCGCGTCAGTTCTCTGTCCAGCTTACGTCTGTCAGTTTCCATTTTTCTTCTGATATCATAAGCCTTTTCCGTAAGATAGATCGTCTTTTTCCTTTTATCATTCGCATTCGGCACACAGAAAATATATCCTTTTTCATCTAAACGTTTCAATATTCCTGTCACGGTCGGATTTTTCAGATTCAGATTTTTCTCTACATCTCTCTGACTCACTTCTTCCTTGCTTGTACGAAACAAATAATCAAGTACTGCACACTGGGATGATGTAATACCGATATTTTTCAACCGTTCATTAAGATCTTTTTCATATACATTATTGATCTGTTTTATAACAAAACCGATCGGCAGACTCCGCTTTTCCATCTGTACTCCTTATCCGACATTCCAAACCTTCCGCAAGATCTTCCCCGGTCAAGACGTAAGATCTGCTTTATCAATACTCTCTGATCACGCTGCTCACTTCAAAAATACTTTTCATTTCTTTCAGTTCACGCAGCGCGCTTTCCATGTGTTTTTCCTTTACTTTTTCTGTTACGATGACAAGTTCCGCTCTGTCCGTCTCTGCGTTTTTCTGCACGACTCTCGCAATACTTACTTTATGTTCTCCAAACACTTTGGCGATCTGTGCCAATACGCCAGGGCAGTTTTCCACCTGCATTCTCAGGAAAAATTTATTCTTCACATCTCCGAAATCTTTTACTGCAAGTTCCCGATAACATGTACAACTGATTCTTCCGCTGCAGCCATACTCAATATTTCTCGCCTCATCGATCACATCTCCTACAACTGCACTTGCCGTCGGCATCTCTCCTGCGCCTCTTCCGTAAAACATTGCGTCGTCTACCGCATCTCCATGGATAAACACTGCATTAAAAGAATCTCTTACAGATGCAAGCGGATGATCTTTCGCGATCATAACCGGATATACCCCGACTTCGATTCCTTCCGGTGTATTTCCCGCCACGCCAAGCAGCTTGATCACACTGTCAAATTCTCTTGCATAAGCGATGTCTGCCGCTGTAATCTTCGTAATTCCTTCCGTATACACATCTGCAAACACAACTCTTGAGTGAAACGCGATGGAAGCCATGATCGCCATCTTTCTTCCGGCATCCAGTCCTTCTACATCTGCCGTAGGATCTGCCTCCGCATAACCGAGTTCCTGTGCCTTTTTCAAAGCATCGGCGAACTCCATGCCGTCCTCAAACATTTTCGTTAAAATATAGTTCGTCGTTCCGTTCACAATTCCAAGTACATCTGTCAGCTCATTTCCTGCAAGACACTGTTTCAGCGGACGAATGATCGGAATACCTCCTGCCACAGCCGCCTCAAACAGAAAATCTTTCCCTGCTGCCTGCGCCGTATCAAAAATCTCTTTTCCTTCTTCCGCGATCAGATCCTTATTCGCAGACACAACATTTTTCCCAGCCTTCAACGCTTCCAAAATCATTGTTTTTGCCGGCTCGATCCCGCCGATCACCTCGACAACAATCTCAATTTCATCGTCTTCTATAATCTCTTTCCAATTATCAGTAAGAAGCGTTTCATCTACTCCTTCTCTTTTTTTATTTTTATTATGGACAAGAATCTTTTTGATCTCCACCTGTGCTCCGACCGTTTGAGTCATCGTATCCGCACGCCTCTGAAGAAGCTTGTACACACCCATTCCGACAGTTCCAAGTCCGAGAAGTCCTACTTTTATTTTCCGCATATTGAAACCTCACTTTTCTTTTTTATTTTCTGACCATTGTGATTTCTAAGATACATGTTATTTATTATACTTGGAAAGAGAGAAATTGTAAAAGACTTTTTAATGTTTGTGATATAATGCAAAAAGCACTCGCATCTCTTCTGAGATATCAAGTGCTTCTTAAGAGCGACAGACGGGGTTCGAACCCGCGACCCCGACCTTGGCAAGGTCGTACTCTACCAGCTGAGCCACTGTCGCGTTTTTTATTCTGTTCCGTCAACCGGAACAATACATACTATACTACGATCCCAAAGAAATGTCAACAACTTTTTTAATTTTTTTCAATTTTTTCAATTTCACTTTCAATTTATTCAATTCACTCTCTTTAAAACCTTTTCAGGAAGTTTTCACATTGCGTCCTATCGGCTTCAATGCTATACTTTCTATGTACTGCTTTAGTATGTACTATTTTAGAAAGGAGCTGTCTCGTTATGAAATTCATATATCCTGCGGTCTTCCGCAAAAATGAAAACGGCGGATACAACGCCTTTTTCCCTGATCTTGAATGCTGCGAAGCGACAGGCGATACGCTCGACGATGCGATCGACAACGCCAATGAAGCAGCCCGCAACTGGATCATGGTAGAATTCGAAGAGGAAAACCCTGTCTTCCCTTATGTTTCTGACATCAGTGATATTGAGACGGAAGCAGATGATATCGTCCGCAATATTTCTGTAAACATCCGCTTCTATGAAGGCTGGGATGAATAACGAAACCTGAAGGAACTTTGAATCTTTCTAAGTTTCTTCCTATAGAAAGAAAAGAACCCCTCCGCTATATGCCTCCTTGTCTTTTGACCGGTGTATAGCGAAGGGGTTTTTATCTTAGATCTGACGAAGTCTACTCTTCTGTTTCCGAAGTTGTCTCAAGACCAAGTTCATTCAACTGTTTCACATCAACCACACTTGGAGCTTCTGTCATCAGACAGGACGCATCTTTCACCTTCGGGAATGCGATCACATCACGGATGCTGTCCTGTTTTGCCATCAGCATCACAAGACGATCTAATCCATACGCAAGTCCTGCGTGAGGCGGAACGCCGTATTTAAATGCATCCAAAAGGAATCCGAACTGGCTGTATGCCTGTTCTTTTGTAAATCCAAGCACTTCAAACATCTTCTCCTGAATGTCATCCTGGAAAATTCTGACGCTTCCTCCGCCGATCTCATTTCCATTCAAGACGATATCATATGCTTTCGCGCGTACTTTTCCCGGCTCGCTGTCGATCAACGGAAGATCCTCTTCCATCGGCATCGTAAACGGATGATGCATCGCTACATAGCGGTTCTGTTCCTCGCTCCACTCAAGAAGCGGGAATTCTGTGATCCATACGAAGCGGAATTCATTTTTATCAAGCAGTTCAAGCTGTTTTGCCAATTCCACACGAAGCGCGCCAAGACTATCCCATACAACTTTATTCTTATCTGCCGCAAAAAGCAGTAAATCGCCGGCTTCTCCGCCCATTGCTTTGATCAGCGCAGCCATCTCTTCTTCTGTCATGAATTTTGCAAAAGAAGATTTGATGCTTCCGTCTTCCTGGATCGCAATATAGGCGAGTCCTTTTGCGCCGTAATCTTTCACAAACGCTGTCAGTTTGTCGATCTTCTTTCTTGGCATCGCGCCCTGACCTTTTGCATTAATACCACGCACGCTTCCGCCATTTTCAACCGCTCCTGTAAATACAGAGAAACCACAGTTTTTCACAACGTCTGTCACATCTGTAAGTTCCATACCGAAACGAAGATCCGGTTTATCAGAACCGAAACGATCCATTGCTTCCTGCCATGTCATTCTCTGGATCGGAAGGGGTACTTCTACACCAAGAACTTCTTTGAATATTCTTGCAAGATAACGTTCATTTACATCGATCACTTCATCAACATCAACAAAAGAAAGCTCCATATCGATCTGTGTAAACTCCGGCTGTCTGTCCGCACGGAGATCTTCATCGCGGAAACATCTCGCGATCTGGATATAGCGATCAAATCCTGAACACATTAAAAGCTGTTTATACAGCTGCGGAGACTGAGGAAGTCCGTAAAAATTCCCCGGATGTACACGGCTCGGCACAAGATAGTCTCTCGCTCCTTCCGGCGTACTTTTTCCAAGCATCGGAGTCTCCACTTCAAGAAATCCTTCTTCAGAGAAAAACTGTCTCGTCAGCGTCATCACCTGACTTTTCATCATCAGATTTCTCTGCAGATCCGCTCTTCTAAGGTCAAGGTAACGATATTTTAAACGCACCTCTTCTTTTGTCTTAGAATTTTCTTCAATCGGAAACGGCGGTGTCAGTGCCTCGGAAAGAATTCGAAGCTCACTTGGAATCACCTCGATCTCTCCTGTCGCGATCTTATCATTTACTGCTCCTGAACGTTTCGCTACTTCTCCGACGATCGCAACTACATATTCCGAGCGAAGTCCTGCTGCCTTCTCAATCAGCGCCGCATCCGTCTTTCCTTCTTCACATACGACCTGAATGATACCGGAACGGTCTCTCACATCGATAAACACAAGTCCGCCTTTATTTCTGTTCTTCTGGACCCATCCCATGATCGTTACTTTTTCTCCTGCGTTTGCGGCAGACAATTCCCCGCATCTGTGGGTTCTCTTAAGCCCCTGCATTGATTCAGCCATTGTACACCTCCGTAATATCTGTATATCCCTGTTCTGCAAGCTGTTCCTTTTGGAACTTCTTATTTTTCTTCATATTTACTATCATTACCTGCTTACCGGACTCACGCGCTTCACGCGCTTCTTTCAGCACCTCGAGAAGTTTCTCCTGCGGAAGTTTTTTCTCGATCAGAAATGCTTTTTTCGGTTTGCTCGTCGGAACTTTATATCCGCGTTC
The DNA here is from genome assembly GCF_030825015.1 of Mediterraneibacter sp. Taxonomy (NCBI): domain Bacteria; kingdom Bacillati; phylum Bacillota; class Clostridia; order Lachnospirales; family Lachnospiraceae; genus Mediterraneibacter; species Mediterraneibacter sp. The sequence continues at coordinate 118,861 of NZ_JAPJQP010000005.1, forward strand.
CAAAAGCAGCATGACGATCCGTTCAAATCCGATAGAAAATCCGACCGCAGGCGTATCCTGCCCGGTGAATTTTCCGATCATCTTATCATAACGTCCGCCGCCTCCGACACTTCCTCCGAATTCATCCATAGATATCTCAAAAATCGTTCCTGTATAGTAAGACATTCCCCGCACAAGCGTCGGATCGAAGCTCATCTTAAACTCTGCTTCTTTCTGACTCTCCACGCTCGTAATGATCATTTCCAGCGAATCCGCCGCTTCAGGCGCAAGATAGCCTTGTAATTTTTCTTTGCAGAGACGGACGCCTTCCACATCATTCGTAATCTCTTCAAAAAGCGCGAGGTATTTTTCCACCGATTCTTCCGCATATCCGTTTCCTTTCAGCTCTTCCGCCACGCCGTCCAGTCCGATCTTGTCCATCTTGTCGAGCGTAATAAACACACTGTCATAATCTTCTTCCTGAAATCCGCTGTATGCTGCCATTGCCTTCAAAAAACGACGATCATTGATACGGATCGTAAAATTCTTAAAGTCCAGTTTCCCAAGCAGCGCCGTTGTCGCAAGGATCAGTTCGATCTCTGCAAGATTCGACGGTTCTCCGAGAATATCGATATCGCACTGCATAAACTGACGGAAACGTCCTCTCTGCGGACGATCCGCTCTCCATACATTTCCCATCTGAAGCGCTTTAAACGGTGACGGCAGTTCATTTGCATGATTTGCATAATACCTTGAAAGCGGAACAGTCAGATCGTAACGCAGTCCGCCGTCTACAAGGTCTGCCTCCTCTTTCGCCGTATCAAGTTTTAATTTTTCTCCTCTTTTTAAAATCTTGAAAATCAGCTTTTCATTATCTCCGCCCTGCTTGCTGCACAAGTTTTCAATATGCTCCACACAGGGAGTTTCCATAGAGGAAAATCCAAATGTTTTATACGTCTCTTTAATGAGACTGATGACATAATCCCGAACTTCCATTTCCGCCGGCATCATGTCTTTCATGCCTGTAACCGGTTTCTTTTTCAGCGCCATAACCATTCTCCTTTTCGTTCTATCATTTCATCGATCCTGCTGATATATTCTGTAATATTTTTCACATTTTCACAGCGGACTAAATTAATCTCTTTTCCGCTTTCGGTCCGAATCGGATCTTTGAGCAATATCTTTGTCGATGCTCCCGCTCCGGCAGCCAGTATCGTCTGTTTTTCTTCCATAATCAGTATATTGTATATTCCGGCTTTGTCAAGTTCTGCATAACCGACATTTTCAAAATTTCCTGCAATATTCTTCTGTCGATACAAATAATACGGCTTCAACCCGATCCGCTCCGCGCAGCCTGCAGCCGATTCTACCATCTGAGAAATTTCAGAATGAAGATCCTGCTTTCTTCTTTCCTGTCCATACTTAGCCGCCCGCTTAATTGCCAGTGCATGAACTGTCAGACTGTCAGGATGAAGTTCTTCCACCTGCCGCAGCGTATCTTCCATATCGGCAGCATCTTCCCCCGGAAGCCCCGCGATCAGATCCATATTAATATTCTCAAATCCCATCTTCCGAGCCATATAAAACGCATCTTTCGTCTGTGATACTGTATGCTTTCTTCCGACCAGATCCAGTGTCTTTTGCTGCATAGTCTGCGGATTAATAGAAATCCTTGTCACCGGATATTTTCGGATCACTGCCAGCTTTTCTTCAGTAATACTATCCGGCCTTCCGGCTTCTACTGTAAACTCAAGTATATTTGACAGATCAAAATTGTCCACGATCGTCCGCAGAAGTCTGTCCAGCTGCCCTGCTTCTAAAGTAGTCGGCGTTCCCCCTCCGATATATACACTATCCGGTCTATGACCCTGCGCCATCTTCCCGATTGCCCTGATTTCTTTGAGAAGCGCAGAAAGATAACTTTCCACCTTGTCTTTCCACTCCGCGATCGGCGAAGAACTAAAAGAACAGTAAGAACATACGCTTGGACAAAACGGAATGCCTGCATATAAACTAAACCCATCCTTATAATCCAATTTGGACAAAAGTTTCTTTTCCCGCATTGCGATCTCACACGCAAGCTGCGCCTTTTCTTTACTGACAAAAAATTCGTCCTGAAACCATCCGGCAGCGATACGGGCCGCATCTGCTTGTTCCATAGAGTCACACTGTTCCAATTTTGTCATGGCAAGTTTTGTCGGCCGCACTCCTGTAAGCGTTCCCCACGCAAGAGCTGTTCCCGTCTGTTGTTCAAGATATCGGTATAACAGGCGGGTCAGTTCTTTTTTTATCGCCTGCTCTTTTGCTTCCTCCGTCTCAAATTCGGAAAGATCTCCAACAGACTCCTTTGCCTCCTCAGGCGCAATGGAAAAGCAAGACCCTCCGGGCAGCTTCAGCGCCACAAGAGATTCCTGCTTCTCGTCCACACTCTGTATGATCTCCTCATTTGGGAAAAAGGCTTTTACAAGATGATATACATTATATGTGTACTTGTTCTTCTTACTTGATATTTCAATCATCGTCTCTTCCCATTTCCTACTATTTCTAACTGTTTATCTTTCCTATATAAAAGGATTATGTCTCTTCTCATAACCGATCGTCGTCTCTTCCATATGCCCCGGATACACCTTCGTCTCTTCCGGGAGGATCATAAGTCGCTCTCTTACGGAACGAACGAGTCTGCTTCCGCTTCCTGTCGGAAGATCTGTCCTTCCGATAGAACCGTAAAAAAGTGTATCTCCGCTGAACAGCACATTCTCTTTCTCAAGATAATAGCAGCATCCGCCTTCTGTATGTCCGGGTGTTGGGATCACATCCACTTCAAAACCCGCAGCCTCTATCTTCGCGCCCGCCTTTACATATTCTGCTTTTTGAAACACATACGGCTGTCCAAGCATCGTTGCCGACGCATTCAGCATCGAATCGCACAAAATATTTTCTTCCGCTTCATATGCGTATACCGGACATTCGAAATTTTCCACAAAATGATCTAATCCCATAATATGATCAAAATGTCCATGTGTCAAAAGCACTGCTTTCACACAAAGTCCGGCATCTTTTATCTTCTTTACAAACTCTGTCGGACAATCTGCCATATCTACAACGAAACATTCTGAGGCAGCTTCGTTTATCACTAAATAGCAGTTCGTCCCAACCGGTCCGAGTACAAATCTTTCAATGCGCATGATCTGTCTCTCCTTCTTATTCATTCTGACACTTGTCAAACGATCTGTTTAAACAATCGTTTTATTCCTGCTGCTTCTGCATAGAGCCGCTTCTCTTTCTGCTCATATCCGCTCGGAATCAGCCGGTTGTTCTCTCGATATCCAGAACTCCCTGGAGCTGACGCAGCTTCTCGATTATTGCATGGAGTTCTTCTCTTCCATTTACAATAAATCCCATATCGATCGTCGCAGTTCCTTTTTTGCTTGTACGGACGTTCATAGACTTCACATCGATCTTCGCTTCTGTAAATACTTTTGAAATATCCATAAGAAATCCCTGTCTGTCATTTGCGTACATCTTAAGTTCCGCCAGATATTTTCCGCCTCCTTCAGTCTCAGACGGATCTTCCCATTCCGCATCAATCAGGCGCGCCCTCTCTGCATCGGAAAGATGAAGCATATTGATACAGTCCGTCCTGTGGATTGACATGCCCCTTCCTCTTGTAACAAACCCGACAATCTCATCTCCGGGAACAGGATTGCAGCATTTTGAAAAACGTACCGCCATATCATTGATCCCTTTTACAACAATGCCGCTCTTTGATTTCGCAATATGAACTTTTTGAGAATTTGCTTCTGAAATCTTCTCAAGGATCGTCTCGTCCGTGATCTCTTTCTTATGCTCTTTCTCATATTCTTCAAAAAGTCTGTTTACAACCTGACCTTCTTTTAAGCCTCCGTGACCGATTGCCGCCAAAACAGCGTCCCAATCCCGGAATCCGTACTTTTTCTGTACGATCTGCTGATACTTTGGTTTCAAAATATTCAGAAGATTAATTGATTTTCCTCTGCAATACGAAACGATCAGCTCTTTTCCCCGAATAATATTATCTTCTTTAAATTCCTTCTTGAACCATTGATTGATCTTATTTTTCGCCTGTGTGCTCTTGACAATATTCAGCCAGTCTCTGCTTGGCCCTTTTGAATTCTGTGAAGTAAGGATCTCAATCCTGTCTCCGTTTTGTATCTTATAGTCGATATTGACAAGTTTTCCATTCACCCTCGCGCCGACCATTTTATTTCCCACGGCGCTGTGTATCGCATAGGCAAAGTCCACCGGAGTAGAACCGTTCGGCAGATTCTTCACATCCCCGTTCGGCGTAAAACAATAGACATCTTCAGCGAACAGATCCAGATCTCCTTTTAACAGACTTAGAAACTCCCGATTATCGGACATATCTCTCTGCCATTCCAAAATCTGACGAAGCCAGTTCAGTTTCGCCTCCTGAGATTCCATACTCTTTGCCGAATCTCCGCCTTCTTTGTATTTCCAGTGAGCCGCAATACCATATTCTGCCGTCTTATGCATCTCCTCTGTCCTGATCTGAATCTCAAACGGCTGTCCTGAAGGACCCATAAGCGTCGTATGGAGAGACTGATACATATTCGGTTTCGGCATTGCAATATAATCTTTGAAACGTCCCGGGATCGGCGTATACATCTCATGGATCACGCCAAGCGCCGCATAACAGTCTTTTACGGAATCAACAATAATACGCACCGCAAACAGGTCATACACCTGATCCAGCGTTTTATTTTGATTCACCATTTTCTTATAAATACTGAAGAAATGTTTCACACGCCCATATACTTTTGCCTCAATATGCGCGTTTTTCATATGTTTGGAAACTTCGGCAACAATCTGCTGTACGAACTCTTCCCGCTCGGTTTTTCTGCGGTTCAGATCCCGCACAAGATTATGATAAACCTCCGGTTTCCAATACTTTAAGGACAGGTCATCCAGTTCTGTCTTGATCTTCGAAATACCGAGCCTTTGTGCGATCGGCGCATAAATATCCATCGTCTCCCGCGCTTTCTCCTGCTGCTTTGCCGGAGTCATAAATTCAAGCGTGCGCATGTTATGCAGTCGGTCTGCCAGTTTAATGATAATGACACGGATATCCTTCGCCATTGCCAAAAACATCTTTCGCAGATTCTCTGCCTGAACTTCTAATTTATCCTGCGAATAATTCAACTGACCAAGCTTTGTAACGCCGTCAACAAGAAGTGCAACTTCCTCTCCAAACTCGCGGGATACATCGTCCAGCGTCATATCTGTATCTTCCACCGCGTCATGCAGCATTCCTGCCACGATCGTCTCTTTATCCATCTCGAGATCCGCCAGTATAATCCCTACCCAGAGAGGATGGATAATGTACGGTTCACCTGATTTTCTCGTCTGGTCGTGATGCGCTTCTTTGCCGATCTGATAGGCTTTTTCGATCATTGTGATATCTGCCGATGGATGATACTTTCTGACCCTTTCGATAAGCACATTATAAAGCTGCTCCGGATTCTGATAATCTTCCGGCGCTTTTACCGCATGACCGTCCACGATCTCTAAATTTTTATTTAATTCCTCATATTCCGCCGTTCCTGCCATAGCAAAGCCCCCTTATCTCCTGCAGCTTATTTAACAAAGTTATAATATCGTTTAATTATATCATTTCTTCTGGTAATTTACAATCTTAAGCTGTATGCTTCGTGTTCCCTTATATTCATTAATTAACGGAAAATAAGTAACGGCCGTCACTTTTCCGGTCTGCATATCTTCCAGACACGTTTCCACATCCCCGTAATAGACCGCCCTCATACGATTTCCCTGCTTATCTTCTAAAGTGCACTGTAAAACATTCCTATTCTTTCCGACAATTTTCGGCCAAAGCACTTTCAAATCTTTCTCCGCAAACAGCGGTCTTCTGTTCCCTTGTCCAAAAGGCTCAAGCACCTCGAACTGCTCGATCAGAGATTCTGTCAAATACGGAAACGGTACTTGCATATCAATAAAAACTTTCGTTTGAAGATCTTCTTCCGTCAATGTGCAGAGAGAATTGATCGTATCTCTGAAACGCTGGATATTCTCCTCTTTCAAAGATACGCCCGCCGCCTGCCTGTGTCCTCCGAATTTTGTAAACAGAGCCTGACATTTACACAACTCGGTAAACATATCATATTCTTCTATCGAACGTCCCGATCCTTTTACGCCTTCCTCCGCCTTCGTCAAAATAATCGTCGGACGTCCATATCGTTCCCGAATCCTTCCCGCGATAATCCCTGCAATACTTTCATGGCTGTCCGGCAAATAGACTACAAGCACTTTGTCTTCTTTCAGAGATGTACTCTCAATAATCTCTACCGCTTCTTTGATGCCTCTTTCCGTCATTTCTTTCCGGCTGTCATTTAATGCTTTTAAATCTTCAGCCAGCATGACCGCATCACGCCTTGTCCGCGCACTTAAAAGCTCCAGCGCCCGTTTCGCAGTATCTAACCTTCCGCTTGCATTAATACACGGTCCGATAACAAATCCAAGATGATAGGAATTCAGTCCTTCCGGCTTGATGCCCGTACATTCAATCAACGCTTTTAACCCTTCATTTTTTGTACGCTTCAGCATCTCAATCCCTTGTTTCACAAAAATACGGTTTTCTCCTTTTAAATCCACCACATCGCCGACTGTCGCAATCGCCACATTTTCCATAAGATAATCCACATCTTCAGGATCGCGGAGCATAACATTATACAACGCTTCAATGAGTTTATAGGCTACCGCCGCACCGCATAAATTTTTAAACGGATACTCACAGTCAAAACGCTTTGGATCTACTACCGCATCAGCCTGCGGCAATATGTATTCCCGCTCTCCGTTCATATCGACAAAAGGAACCTGATGATGGTCTGTCACGATCACAGTAAGCCCCCTTTTTTTGCCGTAAGCGATCTCCTCGGCAGCAGCAATCCCGTTATCGCACGTAATAATCGTATCAATCCCGTCTTCCAACGCCCTGTCGATCAACATTTTATTCAGACCGTATCCATCTTTGATCCTGTCCGGAATATCCGTATCCACATCCGCGCCGAGTCCGCTCAGTCCTTCTCTTAATATGTAGGAGGCATTCACACCGTCAATATCATAATCTCCGATAACACGAATCGGTTTTTCTTCCCGGATCTTCTCTGATAAGATCTCAATGGCTTTATCCATATCCTTCATCAGCATCCCGTCATACAGATCGGCAATCGTTCCATTTAAATAAAAATCGATCTCATTCTCTTCTATAATATCTCTGTTTCTGATTAGACGGGCAATGATCGGAGAAAGATTGTACTTTGCTCCAATCCGGGCAAAATCTGCCTTTTTCATCGTTATATACCAACGTTCCATCATCGGTTCCTCCATTATAACCAGCGCATTTTCTTGTATTATAGTATCACAGATCAACAAAAATCGCCATAGAGAAAACCGGTCTCAAAACGCTGCTGTTTCGAAACCGGTTTCTTTATTTTCCTTAAAGAGCTTTTCACTCTTTTTCACTTTTTAATGTTTTCTTTTTTTCTTCTTTTTTGTTTTTGCAGTTTTCTGACCTGCATTATTCTGAGCTGTTCCGTCTTCTTTTTCTGATTTTGAATCTTCAATCTGTTTTGCCGGCGCTTTGGATGCTGTCTGAACTTTCACGCTCTTTCCGGTCTTCATAATATACCAGAGAGCTCCTGTAATGCATACAGATGAATACGCTCCGCAAACGATTCCTGCCATAAGCGGAAGTGCGAACTCCTTAATTGAGCTTACTCCCATCACATAAAGAACTGCTACCATAACAAATGTTGTCAGGGAAGTATATATGCTTCGTGTCAATGTCTGTGTGATACAACGGTTTACAAGCTCTTTCAGATCTGCATTTTTGGAGCTGTTCTTCATCTCCTCACGGATACGGTCAAAGATAACGATCGTCGCGTTGATTGAATATCCGACGATTGTCAGCATACATGCGATAAACGTATTTCCTACAGAAACACGGGCAACCGCATAAAATGCAAGTACAATAAGCACATCATGCAGAAGAGCCGCTACCGCACTCGTAGCGAAACGGATATCTTTAAATCTGAACCAAATGTACAAAAGCATAAAGATCGTTGCGAAAACAACCGCGATCACTGCATCCATTCTCATCTCAGAACTTACCGTTGAGCTGATATTTTCTGTCGTGATCTCTTCTGTCACTCCAAAATCATTCTGCATATAAGATTCAAACGCTTCTCTCTTCTCAAGATCAAGTGTCTGTGTTTTAAATACAACTTGATTTGTTCCTTTTACAGTCTGTACCTGTACATTCTTGTCGCCTGTAATTTTCTCAAGTTCAGGTACCATCTGACTGTCAACTTCTTCTAACGTATACTCTTTATCGAATGTAACGGTTGTCGCTGTACCACCTACGAAATCAAGGCTGTAGTTAAGCGCTCCGACACCTCGTGCAGAATTGATTCCCATAACAACAAATCCGCTGAGACAAAGTGCAATAGAAATCGCGAAGAATACTTTCTTCTTTCCAAGGAAATCGATTGGTTTTCTCGGTTCTTTTACTCTGCCGTATACTTTTGGATTGCGGATGCCGATCGCATAGAAAGAATAAACAAGAAGTCTTGTCACAACAAGCGCCGTAAACATGGAAACAACGATACCAAGCGCCAATGTCTGGGCGAATCCTTTTACCGGACCGCTTCCTCTAAGCCACAATACCGCTGCAGCAATCAACGTTGTAATATTACCGTCAAGGATTGCTGACATTGCCTTATGGAATCCTGAACGAAGGGCAGAATGAACCGATGCTCCTGCCGACAATTCTTCTTTCACACGGGCAAAGATAATAACATTCGCGTCTACCGCCATACCGATACCAAGAATAATACCGGCAATACCTGGAAGTGTCAGCGTAATATCAAATGCATTTAACAAAAGTAAAATTAATCCTGTATAAATTACAAGCGCGATACTTGATGCAAATCCCGGAAGCAGGTATACAAAGATCATAAACAAACATACGATTGCAAGACCGATTGCTCCTGCCATAAGGCTTGTGCTGATCGCTTCCTCACCAAGCTGTGCTCCGACAACTTTTGAACTGATTTCTTCCAGTTCCAAATTTAACCCTCCGATACGGATTGTAGATGCAATATTATCTGCTTCTTCATAGGATGCCGATCCCGTAATCTGAGCCTGTCCGTTCTCAATAATTGCGTTTACACTCGGAACGCTGATCAGCTCACCGTCATAATATATCGCGATCGTATCGTTGCCGTTATTGTAAGCTTCTGTCGTAGCTGTCGCAAATGCTTCTGTTCCGTCTGCATTTAATGTAAGATCTACTCCGTACTCTTTTTTGCCTGTCTGCTGGTTCTCCCATGTACCTGCCGTAGCAGATTTCACTTCTGAACCTGTTAAAACGATAGAACCGTTTGCTTTCAGCTCATCGATCGTTTTATTTAATACATATCCTTCTGCTCCAAGTGTGTAGTTTTCATTTCCATCTGCATCTTTATGCTTGATGAAATACAGTGATCCCGGCTGTCCTAATTCTTCAAGGATTGTGTTTGCGTCTTCTACTCCCGGAATCTCGATACTGATCCGATTGTCGCCTTCCTGATATGCCTGTGCCTCTGTACTGTACTGTTCTACACGACGCTGCATCTTATATACAGTGTCATCCATGTCTTCCTGTGACGGTTTGTCGCCTTTTACCTGATATGTAATGCTGACTCCACCCTCAAGATCCAGTCCCAAATTAATATTTTTCGCTGCGCCCATTCCTTCAGAATCTAATCCGTGGATTGTAGTCACACCGAGCAGGACTGAAAGTGCTGCCACGAGAATAAGGCTTAATATACCTCTGCTCTTTTTCATGACTTTTTTCCTTTCTTACTTTTCTTTTTTATCTACATTTATGCAGACGCTTTTACGCGTCCGCTCATGTACTTTTTCTGTGTTTCGTACCTACTGCCGATTATCGGATGCCTGCATCTGCCAATGCCGCCTTGATCATAATCGCGCACTCAACACGTTTTCTCTCCATCTCACAACTTACTTCATATGTATCATTGATCGAGTGATGGAACTTATAAGAATTTGCCATACAGCCTCCGCTGCAATAAAATCTTGCGAAACATTTTCTGCAGCTTTCTTTTGAATATACGCTGCATCCTCTGAATTCGTCTGCTATCTCAGGGCGTGTGATCCCTTCATCAACATTTCCCATAAGGAACTCTTCCTGTCCGACAAACTGATGGCACGGGTATAAATCTCCCCACGGGGTTACCGCAAGATACTCTGTTCCTGAACCACATCCTGACAATCGCTTAGAAACGCACGGTCCGCCTTCCAGATCAATCATAAAGTGGAAGAACGTAAATCCTCGTCCGCTTTTTTCGCGTTCGACCATGATCTTCGCCAGCTTATCATACTCTTCAAAAATCTGAGGAAGATCTTCTTTACGGATCGCATACGGATCAGTATCTTCTCCTACAACCGGTTCAATCGAAATCTGTTCGAATCCAAGATCTGCAAAATGAAGCACATCGTTGGAGAAGTCCAGATTATTTCTCGTAAATGTTCCTCTGATATAATACTTTTCCTGATTCCGGCTCTCTGCAAGTTTCTGGAATTTCGGCACGATCAGATCATAACTTCCCTTTCCGTTTCTAAACGGACGCATCTTATCATTGACTTCTTTTCTTCCGTCCAAACTGAGTACGACATTATCCATCTCTTTATTGACAAACTCTTGGATCTCATCATTCAGAAGAACGCCGTTTGTCGTTACCGTGAAACGGAAATGTTTATCATGAAGCTTCTCCTGCTCCCGTCCATAAGCGACAAGATCTTTTACAACCTGCCAGTTCATAAGCGGTTCGCCACCGAAGAAATCAACTTCAAGATTTCTTCTCTTACCGGAATTGGCAATCAGAAAATCAAGCGCCTTTTTCCCAACTTCATATGACATCAATGCCCGGCGTCCATGATACTCGCCTTCCTCTGCGAAACAATATCTGCATGCCAAATTGCAGTCATGTGCGATATGAAGACAAAGCGCTTTAACAACTGTTTTTCTTTCCTTTACTTCATCGATATAATCTTCGTAAATATCTTTTGTGAAAAGTCTTCCTTCTTCTGTAAGCGTTATAACAGCTTCCAAGATATCCTTTATATCTTCTTCTGAATAACTACTTTCAAACTTTGATTTTAAAAATGCAAAAGTTTCTTCTTTTTTTAATGTCTCTGCCGTATGGAATTCATTTTGCTCTTCCAGTGCACCAATGACATCATATGCTTCTTTATCAACAACATGTACTGCTCCGCTGTTGACATCCAGCACAATATTATATCCATTATTCTGATACAAATGTATCACGAAAAGTACCTCTCTTTCATTTCGTTCAAACAAGTATAAGGCAGCGGCTTTTAAAGACCGCTGCCTTTTTCACCTTATTGCCCCATATTCTTACGATATTTTAATTATTTCTTCTGCTCGCAAGTCTGGTTTCCAACAGTACAAGACGTCTTACATGCTGACTGGCATGATGTCTGACATTCTCCGCATCCGCCTTTCTTTACTGTGTTATTAAGTGTCTGTGTATTTAACGTTTTGATATGTTTCATGTCCTGTCCTCCTAATTTTCTGAACATTATTATGCTCATAAAATTATAGCACAGTATGCTTCATTTTTAAAGAGTTTTTTGACCTTTCCGAAAGATTACCTCCCTCCCCGCTTCAACACTGCCTCCCCTCCGCTTTCACTCACCTTCTGCAGTTCATTTTCAGGCGATCATTCCGCCCAGCATTCCTCCTCCGGCACACAGGAGAAATGTCACAAGAACATTTCGCACATCACCTTGAAAAGCATGGTATATTCCAAGAGTAATGAGCATAAGCAGCAGGAAATATGCCATTCCCGCAAGCAGACCCCATAAAAATTTTTTCGTTCCTGAAAGCTTCCCCAGCACAAACCCTGCTGAAAACGTCGAAATCACATAGATCAAAACAATTCCCGCATTGACGTTTTGCTCATTCAGTCCAAACTTATAAAGCATAAGTGCCAATATCAGGAGTAAAAGTCCTGTCACAATATATCCGCACAAAAGTGATTTTACGAACCATATTGCCCTTTTTCCTGCATTTCCATATTCTTTTGCTTCCATCTCAAACCTCCCGTTTCGGATCATCCGCCATATTTTCCGTTTTTTCTGAAAATACAGCCTGCATATGCGTTCATTCTACATTTTTAACTAATAAAGCATATGTTTGTCCGTCACGATTTATGCCTGCACTTTCCTGTCTTTTCCGAGAGCTTTCTCTATTCCATCTGTTTTCCCAAAAAATCCGCCGCACTGCAAGCGACCCTTTGCTCAACTTCTCCAAATTGCTTCTTCTTATCTTTATTCAGCAAAACGACTGCGCCTATTACATCTCCGGCACTGATAATGGGAGAAATAACTTCATCTTCATACTCTTTCATTTCTTCCGTAACTTTTATATATCCGCTCTCTCCTACCTGTGCCGTCACTGATTCTCTTTCTCTTAAAACCTGAAGAAATTCTTTGCTTACAAACCGATCTTCCAGCTCTTTCTTCCCTGATCCCGAAACAGCCACAATCTGATCTGTATCTGTAATACATACTGTGCATCCCATCGTTTGCGATAAGCTTTCTGCATATAATTTTGCAGGCATTCCAAATTCGCCTATAGGAGAATATTTTTTTAAAATAACTTCCCCTTCTCTGTCGGTAAATATTTCTAATGGATCTCCTTCGCGTATACGAAGCGTTCTTCTAATCTCTTTCGGAATTACAACTCGCCCGAGATCATCAATTCTGCGTACAATCCCTGTTGCTTTCATATTCTCTTCTCCTTATTCTAGTTTCTATTGATCATAATCTGCTCTTGTATTTTTATTGCCACCACACATCCTCATCCTGTTTTGAAAAGTAAAAAAATGTAGTGATTTTCTTCTATTAGTATCGCTCATTTTTTAGAAATTATGAATTTATTTACCAGTTTTCTAGAGAAGTTTATCTGTCTTGACTTTACAGGCTTCTTCATTTTTCATTAGTCATTCTTGTACATGCAAAAAAAGACAACGCCGTCACCGACGCTGCCTTCTCTCATTCCGTAAGGAAAAT
>NZ_JAPJQP010000015.1:0-44970 GCF_030825015.1 Mediterraneibacter sp.
GTATAGCATACAGTCCTTGGAGAGGGACTATAAACACTACTACTTTATAATACGAAGGATATGAATATCCGGTGATCGGACATATGGTTGGATTAAATGGAAAGATACAGGGGGAGAGAAAACGACTGTTGTACATGGCTGGATATTAAATTGGGACAAAACATGCTATTTCAACAAAAAGATAAATCAAAAAGAAAGTTGCCAACGATTACTTGACAGTAACCAAATGAGAATAGTTAAAAGAACGGATGGAAAATATTTGGAGGACATGGTATAATTGCAATAAGTAAATAATTAAAGTACCCCAACGGAAGTTGGAAGCCATAAGGCGTGGGAATGACTTACAGACAAGAGTGTCTAAGAGTTGATCTTACGCCTTTTTTGCTTGCGTGGGAAGAGGTAAGAAAGGAGTAGTGCAAGTATGCAGCATGGAGTGGTGAAGTGGTTTGATCCAGTCAAGGGGTACGGCTTTATTGCCGGAGACGCTGGGGCGGATATCTTCGTACATCAGAGCGATATTCTGATGAAAGGATTCCGCAATTTGGAAGTTGGCCAGAGAGTCAGCTATCAGGTTGAACCGACGGACAAAGGCAACAAGGCAATCAATGTAGTAGTGGAGTAATTGAAAAGGAGAGATAAAAAATGGGACAAAGCAAATATAGAAAACAGTTGAATAAAGTACTGGTAAATTATGTTGACAGAGCGCAGCCATTGCTTGAAAAGTACGAAGAGCAATATAGTGGGCCTAAAAATAATTATCAGCAGGAACAGGCGAAAAAACTCATGGAGAAGATTGAGGATTCAAAAGGATTGGCTTTGGAGGAATTGGAAGAGGTGTATCATTCGTATCTTGAGAGATTGGATAAGAAAGCGAAATCAATTACCGGGGCGGATATTGACAAGTCGGATATTATTTTGCTTGAAAGTGAGTTATACACCTTGAATCAAGAGGAATTTGATGTTTTGCAGGATAAATATGAAGGTAACAGATCTATGGAGCGTATACTTTCTGGATATGCAAGCAAGAGGGGGAAAGCAGACAGCGAAAATTCAACAGATCCGCTCGGAAAAATATTGGTTTGCCGTTTTATGAGCGATGAAGAAAAAAGAAGGCTTGCCAGCAAATTGTATAAAGAATGTAAAAGCTGGATCGCTAATGATAATGGTTTTGGAATTGCTGACTATGTGCTTAGTATGGCGGGCGATATGTTCGGCGCAGCAGATAAGTTGAGAGAGTAAAAGGAGAAAGGACAATAGTATGAGTAAGATTAACACAAAGGCAGTAAGAGAACAGGCGGTTAATATGATGGGAGATTTAAAGAATCTTGTATCACTTTATATGGAAAATGACCAAGAAGTAGCAGGAATAGAGGGGAATATTATTTGGTCAAGAGAGCATAAGGACGCTCAGATCAAGGGGATTAAGGAACGATTGGCGGCAAGTGCAAGGAAAGAATTTGATAATCTGCAGGGGCATTTCGAGGCTATGGTGAAAGTTATGCGGGAGAATGATAATATCTATGATTTCTCTGATCCGGAATTCTCTTCCTGTATTGCTTTATTATCTGCAGCAGAAAATCAGTTGCCTTATGAGACAATCGTAGGAATTGCTGGGAAATTTCTTGGAAATCGCCAGGCACTTCTTGCACTTGTAGAGGTGGCAAAGGGAGCTAATAAGGACACCTTGAATGAAATGGTGTTCAACACAGAAACAGAGGCAGAAAGACTGCAGAATAGACTAATAGCATTAGATATCAATTTTCCGGAGAGTATTCTAATGATTCCAGAGTTTAAAGGCGATATTCTTAAAATCGCAGAAGCCTGCGGCGAAGAGCTGACAGAATCAGATAAGGATCTCGGAGCAAGTTACCAAGAAATCGTAACGATGCAGGTGCGGGCAGCGATGGGATTGCAAAACTAATTTCGTTATAGAAATGATGGCAGCGCGATAAGGCGTAGTCTAATAATTTGATAAAGATACCCCGGGCGATTTTTCCCTTGCGTCTGGGGTGTTTTTTGGTAAAGGCGGTGTGGACATGGAAGAGAACAGCAAAACAAACGAAACACTTGTGAACCTGATTCGATCGGGCACAGATCGGGCGGAAAATCTTCTGCAGCTTTGGAAACAGAATAAAGCTTTTATAGCAACACTTGCCCGGAAGTATTCCGGCGGGGCAGAGATGGAGGACTTGGAGCAAGAGGGATTTCTAGGTCTGTATGAAGCGATTCCACACTATGACGAGGGGCGCGGGATGTCATTTATTGGTTATGCAGCATTTTACATACAGAAGAATTTGCGGGCATGTGTGGAGAATAACCGCCCGGTGAAGTTGTCACGATCGGCAGCAGATGAAGCGCTACAATACAAGAAACTTGTCCGAGAATACACGAAGTACCACGGCTGTTCCCCTTCTGATCGCGAGCTGTGCGCGTTTTTACATGTTGATCAAGATAAACTAGCCTTGATAAGAAAAGCAACGGAAACAGGCCACATCAGAAGTTTGAGCGAGGAGCTGACGGGAATGGATGGAGATATCTGTCTAGGTGATACCATTGCATCAGATGAGGACTTAGAGAGGGATGCGATCCGGCGTATAGATCACGAACGCATGAGGCGTGAACTGTGGCTTGCCGTGGATCAGCTCCCGGATAGGTTACCTGCTGCCATTCGTTTAAGATATGAGAGCGGGTTGACTTATAAGGAAATGGGGGAACGCTTGGGCGTCGATATGAATCAGGCGCGGAGTCTGGAGCAAAAAGCTTTTAAGAAGTTGCGCATACCGTCCAGAGCGAAGAGATTTAGAGCATATCATGAGGAATACCTGAGCGCGTCACAGATCCATCATGTAGGTGTACGGTGGTTCAATGAGACATGGACGAGTGAAGTGGAAAGAGATGCTATTAGATGGACGGAAAAAGAAAGGGGAGTGTTAAAATGGATAGAGGAAGAAAAGGCGGCAATGAGATGAAGAATCATGAAGGGCATTACGATCCGACAGCGGGAAAGGCGATCAGGCGGGCGGCTCGTCATAAAAGAAGCGGCGCAAAATTGAACCGCTTGACCTACCGGATCGGGGAAGTTCAGGTTTTTTCGGTGATACTGAAATGATACTGAAAATGTGTATACAAAGCAAAAATGTGATATACTATGCAAAATTTCAAGTGTAGAAATAGTGAAAAACCGGATATATAATAGATAAAAACAGACGTACTAACTCCTGTCATCCGCAGTCATAAGGTCGCAATTCTTGATAAATCAGGGATTGCGGCTTTTTTATATGAAATAGAACCTCCTGTGCCATTATAAAAGCAGATTTATAAAACTACAGATAATTAGCACAGGAGGTCATGATAATGGGTGGAAATAGTTTAATTCATGCGATTGGAGTCAGTGTTCTTATAAATAAGTCATTAGAGTTAAAAAGGGTGCGTTGTTTTAAAAATTATTTATGTTCTCTGTTGACAAACATCATAAGGAATGCGGCAAATAAAAGTGCTGAGCATACGAGGATCGCTTTCTCATGGAAAAATTTGATCACGAAGTTTCCGAGGACGGCTCCTGTTATAAAGCAGAGGATAATGCCGTAGAACAGGAATGTTCCGTATAATGACTTCCGGTCATGGGTGCGGAGGAAACGGTGGAGATTCTCAGTTCCGCTTCGCAGGTTTCCGATACACATCGTTGTAGCGACGCCTCTTCCTCGGATCTTCCTGAAACTTTCGACTTGAATGCCGCAGGCGAAGGAAGTGAGTGTGTTTGCCAAAAGATTCATAGAGTGGGGAAAGAATGCAACGCTTATTAAGATTATGGCTTCAAACAGGACAGAAAGCTGTCTCCAGTGAAGGTGGGTATTAAGACAGCGCACTGTATCTGCAAGGAAAATACCGAGTGCAAAGGCAAGTACAGGGAAAAGATAATTCAGCATGGCAGAATAATTCCCTTCTGCGAGATTTACGCCAAAGAGAAGCATATTTCCGGTTTGGGCGTTGGCAAATACGTTTCCTCGCTCGATATAAGAATAGGCATCCATAAACCCGCCGGATAAGGCAAGAACGATACCTATACGGATTGTTTCAGACATTTGCAAAGAGTGTTTCATGGGAGACTCTCCTTTCAGTAAATGAAATGTTTTGTGAAGGGATGTTGATTATATAAACGGAGCATTCCGTCAAAAAGGCGAGAATGCTCCGTTTTGGTATTTCTTTAATAAGAAGAATGCGGCAATCGAGGCGCACAGTTCTCCGACGGGAAATGCGATCCATACTCCTGCGGGACCGAGAAAACGGGAGAGGAGAAAACTGAGTGGGATCGTCACGGCAAATTGGCGGAGAAGGGAGATGATCAGAGAATTGCGTCCATTTCCCATTGCTTCAAATACGCCGGAATAGATCAGTCCGATCGAAGAGATCAAAAATCCAAGACTGATGATGCGAAGCGCAGTGATTCCGGCAGTCATTAAAGCAGTATCCGCGTCAAACAGGGCAAGGATCTGCTTTGGAAGGACTAAGGCGAGAACAGTTCCTATGAGCATCAGTCCGGCAGCGGTAAGAAGGCTGTATCGAATGGTTGATTTTACACGGGAATTTTCGCCGGCGCCATAATTATAGCCGATGATCGGACGCATTCCCTGAACGATTCCGTTTGCGGGCATATAGATGAAAGTCTGAAGTTTGAAGTAAACGCCCAAAACTGCAACATAAACATCAGAAAATGCGGTCAGAATACTGTTTAATATGCTGATCAGAATCGAGGGGAGGAGCATCATGACAGTGGATGGAACTCCTACGCTGTAAATTTGCCGGATGATCGCTTTGTCAAATACAAGGTATCGTGGATGAATGTGTACGGCGTAGCTCTTTCTCTTATAGACAATGATATATAAAAGAAAAGCGCTGATCTGTCCGATGACTGTGGCAATCGCGGCTCCGGCAACTCCGAGAGCCGGAAAACCAAGTAACCCGAAGATCAGAATCGGATCAAGGATGATGTTGATGACACATCCTGCGATAAGAAGGTACATTGTGATTTTCATTTCTCCGATTCCCTGAAAAATCTTTTCGAATGCAATTTGAAAAAGCGAACCGAAGGACAGACAAAGTACGATACGGGTATACGCCGATGCATCGGTCAATATTTTCGGATTATGTGTGAAAAGTTTTAAAAACGGTTCGGAGATTGTCAGTCCTGCAATAATAAAAAAGATGCAGTGAAAGAAGGTGAGCGCAATTCCGAGGGTTGCCGCCCGATCTGCTTTCTCGTGATTTCCGGCTCCCAAATGAATGGAGATGGCAGAGCTGATGCCGACGCCGATTCCGACTGCCGCAGATAAGATCGCGTTTTGAAGCGGGTAGGCGAGTGAGACAGCTGTCAGAGCGTCTGTGCCGAGTCGGGAAACGTAGATACTGTCTACAATATTATAAAGAGACTGAATGAGCATGGACAGCATCATAGGCACAGACATGGAGATTAGAAGTGAAAAGACAGGTTTTGTCTGCATAAATGTATTTTTCTTTTCCATAATAATATATTTCTCCCTGATGTGACGATTTTTGTAGTATCGCGTGATGAGATCTGGATCTTCTGATACCGGATTAAAAGAAGCCGAGATGTTCAAGCAGGATTTTTACTCCGAGAAGGATCAGGATGATGCCGCCTGCGATCTCGGCTTTTGATTTGTATTTTGTTCCGAATATGTTTCCGATTTTTACGCCTGCTGCTGCAATAACGAACGTCACTATTCCGATAAATGAAACCGCTGCCATGATATGTACATTTAAAAAGGCAAACGTGATTCCTACGGCCAGAGCATCGATGCTTGTTGCCACAGCTAAAGGAAGCATTGTCTTGAAATCCAGCAGATCATTGGAAGAGTCTTCGTCATCGGAGAACGCCTCCCGGATCATATTGATTCCGATTAAGGAAAGTAAAATGAAGGCGATCCAGTGATCGACAGCGGTAATACTGTCCTTGAACCGGATGCCGAGAAAATAGCCGGCGGCAGGCATCAGCGCTTGAAATCCCCCGAACCACAGTCCGACAACGGCGATTTTTTTCGGGGTGATTTTCGACATTGCGAGTCCTTTACAGACAGCGACCGCGAATGCGTCCATTGAAAGGCCGACAGCTAAGAGAAACAGTTCTGTAAGTCCCATGTCAAAATCTCCTTAAAGTAAAAATATTGTATTTATTTCGCATAAAATGTCCTTTTTACAAACTTTAAAAATAATAGCACTAAAAGGTATGTTTTTCAAGTGAAACGTAAGGGAAAACCGGCAGTTATGTGTAAGGGGAAATTGGCAGTTATGCATAAGAGGAAAACAAAAGGCGCACAGGGGAAAAGGAAGGCGGGAAAGGGGGAATATTGGAAAAAAAGAGGGAAATTCACAAGATTGACATATTTCTGTGATAGTCTGAAAGTACCCGAAATGCAGCGTGTTTTTCAGAGAGAGGATTTTTGGAAAAAGGATTGCATTTTTTGGGAAAAGCAGGAAATGTTTTGAGAAATGTTATTATGAGAGGTGTGTATTGTGGAAAATATAAAAGTGCTTGTTGTAGATGATGAGAGCAGGATGCGCAAGCTTGTGAAAGATTTTCTTGCACGGGAAGGGTATGTTGTACTTGAGGCAGGGGACGGTATGGAAGCAATGGACGTTTTTTATGCAGATAAGGACATTGCTCTTGTGATACTGGATGTAATGATGCCCAAAATGGACGGATGGCAGGTGTGCAGAGAGATCAGAGAAACTTCGAAAGTACCGATCATTATGCTGACGGCAAGATCAGAAGAGCGGGATGAACTGCAAGGCTTTCAACTTGGTGTGGACGAGTATATATCCAAACCTTTCAGTCCGAAGATCCTTGTGGCGAGGGTCAACGCGATCTTAAGAAGAACACTGGGAGGCACGGCAGACGATATCGTAGCTGCAGGTGATATTACAATCGATAAGGCGGCGCATATCGTGAAGATAAACGATAAGGTGATCGATTTAAGTTATAAGGAGTTTGAACTGCTGTCATATTTTGTGGAAAATCAGGGGATTGCCCTTTCAAGAGAAAAAATATTGAACAATGTGTGGAACTATGATTATTTTGGTGACGCAAGAACGATCGATACCCATGTGAAAAAACTTCGCAGTAAATTAGGCGATAAAGGAGAGTATATTAAGACGATATGGGGAATGGGATATAAGTTTGAAGTTGGCTGACCGGAGGAATGCAGATATGATAAAATATTCGATCAGACGTCAGATGGCGGCAATTTTCATCGGATTGTTCAGCCTTATTTTAGGGTTGGTCCTTATTATAAATAATGCATTTTTGGGGAACTATTATCTTTCTCATAAAGCGGATGATCTGATCCGCACCTATAATGACGTCAATACAAAATTAGAATCCGGAAGCTTGGAAGATTCCGATGCGGTCAGAGATATTCTGACGCGGATCGAGAGAGCAAACGTTGATCTTGTTGTGGTGGATGCAGGAGGAAATGCGATTCTTGCCACACTTGGAGATGACGATCCCCGTTTGAAAGAAATGTTCAGCGGTCTGTTCGGAATGGAGGGCGTTAATAACGCCAATGTGCTCAGGAGAACGGAAAATTATACAATTTACAGAGACAGAAACAGTAAAGTACAAAAAGATGTCGAATATCTGAAGATGTGGGGAAGATTTTCGGACGGTTCATGGTTTATCATGCAGTGTCCGTATGCAAGTATTACGGAAAGCGCGTCTCTTGCCAATCGTTTCTTGATTTATCTGGGATGTATTGGAATGCTGCTTGGAGGTCTGCTCGTCTGGATGCTTTCGCGCAGCATTACAAAACCGATCATGGAACTTACATGTCTGTCGCAAGAGATGGCAAATCTGAATTTTGACGCCAAATATACAGGCGGCGGTCAGGATGAGATCGGCGTTCTTGGAAATAACTTCAATAAAATGTCGGAGCGATTGGAAAAAACAGTATCTGAACTGAAACAGGCCAATAATCGGCTTCAGAAAGATATTGAACAGAAGGAGAAGATCGAGGATATGAGAAATGAGTTCCTCGGCAATGTTTCTCATGAATTAAAGACTCCGATCGCGCTTATTCAGGGATATGCGGAAGGCTTAAAAGAAGGGATCAACGACGATTCGGAAAGTCGTGAATTTTACTGCGATGTGATTATGGACGAGGCGGCAAAAATGAATCTTATGGTGAAAAACCTTCTGACGTTGAATCAACTGGAGTTTGGGGCTGATGAAGTACAGTTTGAGCGGTTTGATATTGTCCGGCTTGTGAAAGGTGTTATTGCAAGCTGTGAGATTCTCGTTCAGCAGGCAGGGGCAACGGTAGATTTTATTTCGGACGAAAGTATCTGCGTCTGGGCAGATGAGTTTAAGACCGAGCAGGTAGTGCGGAATTATCTTACGAACGCGATCCATCATGCGGGCAATGAGAAGAGGATTGAGGTGCGGATCGCCGATATGGATGGAAAAGTTCGTATAACGGTGTTTAACAGCGGAAATCCGATTCCGGAAGAAGATATTCCGAAGTTGTGGGATAAGTTCTATAAAGTAGATAAAGCGCATACAAGAGAATATGGCGGTAATGGGATCGGTCTTTCTATTGTGAAAGCGATCATGGAATCTTTCCATCAAAATTATGGCGTAGAAAACTTTGATAACGGGGTTGCTTTTTGGTTTGAATTAGATGCAAAAGCATAAAATTGATATGGAATCCTGTAAGTTCAATGCTTTACGTTAGCGCGTAAATGTGCTAAAATGCAACTAATAGTTCAGGAATGGTTGCGTTAGAGGGCATACGGCATGCCGGCTGTCAGCGGTCGGCATATCGTATGCCCTTTTCGCAGAGAAAAACAGTGGGAAAGAGAGAAGAGGAGGAGCCGGATATGTATGATAGGATCTACGGGGTGATTCAGTCAGTAGATGATTTTGTGTGGGGCTGGGGAATGATCGCGCTTTTGTTGGGAACACATTTATTCCTTACCGTACGGACAGGATTTATTCAGAGGAAGACGATCACAAAAGGAATTCCGCTTTCGGTAGCAAAAGAAGAAGGGGCGGATGGAGAAGTCAGCCAGTTCGGGGCGCTTACAACGGCGCTTGCATCGACGATCGGGACTGGCAATATTATCGGTGTTGGAACAGCGATTGCCTTAGGCGGTCCGGGAGCGGTATTTTGGTGCTGGATCACAGGCGTTTTTGGGATTGCAACGAAATATGCAGAATCGCTTATAGCAGTAAAATACAGAGTGAAAACAGAAGACGGACGAATGCAGGGCGGTGCAATGTATGCTTTGGAGCGGGGGCTGAATATGAGATGGCTCGGTTTAGTGTTTGCGTTTTTAGCAGGATTTGCTTCCTTTGGAATCGGTTGTGCCACTCAGGTAAATGCAATCGCGGAAGTATGCAATAAGAATCTGGGGATCGATCCGCTTGTTGTGGGCGTGATCGTAGCAGGAATGACAGCCGTTGTTATTTTCGGAGGAATTAAAAGTATTGCAAAAGTATGTGAGAAACTTGTTCCGTTCATGGCGGCCTTTTATGTGATCGGATGTGTGATCATATTGCTTATCAATTACGATTATATCATTCCGGCAGTTACAACGATCTGTCGGCTTGCTTTTACAAAAGGTGCGGCAGCAGGCGGACTGGTTGGCGGCGGAATCCGGTACGCAATCCAGTACGGAGTCGCAAGAGGACTTTTCTCAAACGAATCGGGCTTAGGTTCGGCACCGATTGCAGCGGCAGCGGCAAAGACAAAGAATCCGGTTCGTCAGGCGCTTGTCTCTTCTACAGGAACTTTTTGGGATACGGTTGTTGTCTGCCTGATGACAGGACTTGTGCTTGTGACAACAATTATGAAAAATCCGGCGATCAATGTAGATGAAGCTGTAAACGGAGGAGAGCTGACGACGATGGCGTTCGGTCAGATCCCGTTTTTCGGCTCTTTGATCCTTGTTGTCGGGATCATATCATTTGCCTATTCTACAATCTTAGGCTGGGCATATTACGGGGAAAGATGTGTGGAATATTTCGCGGGAAAGGCAGGTCTTCTGCCGTATCGGATCCTTTATGTGGCGGTGCTGCTTGCAGCTCCGGTGCTTGCTCTTGATCTTGTGTGGAAGGTTGCTGATATTTTAAACGCGCTGATGGCGATCCCGAACCTGATCGCAGTGCTGCTTCTCTCTCCGATGATCGTAAAGGAGACAAAGAAATATATTAAGGATCTGGACGCGGCAGATCATACACCGGTTCCTGTTGTAAAAACAGGAAAGCAAAAATCATAGAAATGAACGTAGAATAAAAGAAAAGAGCAGAGTAGGAGAAAAAGACAATGATCGCAATTATCGATTATGATGCAGGAAATATTAAAAGTGTGGAAAAAGCGCTCTTAAGTCTTGGGCAGGATGTAACGGTTACCTCTGACAGGGAAGTGATATTAGGAGCGGATAAGATTGTTTTGCCCGGTGTGGGAGCTTTTGGAGATGCAATGGAAAATTTAAGAAAAAGAGAGCTTGATCGGGTAATCCGTGAGGCGGTAAAGCTTCAGATCCCGTTTCTAGGGATCTGTCTTGGTCTTCAAGTTTTATTTGAAAAAAGCGAAGAAGCGCCGGGAGTGGAAGGTCTTGGTATTTTGAAAGGGAAAATATGCAGGATTCCGAAAACAGAAGGATTGAAGATTCCTCATATGGGATGGAATTCATTGCACCTGGAAAACGAGGGAAGGCTCTTTAAGGGGATCTCAGAGAATCCGTATGTTTATTTTGTGCATTCTTATTATTTAATGGCAGAAGATGAAAAGATCGTGAGAGCTTCTGCAGAATATGGAACGCATATTCATGCGTCGGTGGAGCAGGGCAATGTGTTTGCGTGTCAGTTCCATCCTGAAAAGAGCAGTAAAGTAGGGCTTCAGATACTGAAAAATTTCGTGGAATTATAAGGAGAATGAGATGTTTACAAAGAGAATTATTCCTTGTTTGGATGTGAAAGACGGACGAGTTGTAAAAGGGGTCAACTTTGTAGATCTGAAAGATGCCGGAGATCCGGTGGAGATCGCGAAAGCTTACGATGCGGCGGGAGCGGATGAACTTGTATTTCTTGATATTACGGCGTCCTCTGATCAGAGGGGGACGGTGGTTGATATGGTGCGGAAAGTAGCGGAATGTGTGTTTATCCCGTTTACTGTCGGCGGAGGCATCCGTACGGTAGACGATTTTCGGGCGCTGTTAAGGGAAGGCGCGGATAAGATCTCGATTAATTCTTCGGCGATTAATACGCCGGAACTGATTCGTGACGCCGCGGATAAATTCGGCAGTCAATGTGTTGTCGTGGCAATCGATGCGAAGAAGCGACAGGACGGATCGGGGTGGAATATTTATAAAAACGGCGGGCGCGTCGATGTGGGAATCGACGCCGTAGAATGGGCGCAGAAAGTGGAACGTCTTGGAGCGGGAGAAATTCTACTTACGAGTATGGACTGTGACGGAACGAAGGCTGGTTATGATCTGGAGTTGACAAAGGCAATCGCAGAAAGTGTGTCAATCCCGGTTATCGCGTCAGGAGGAGCCGGAAAACTGGAACATTTTAAGGATGCCCTTACAGAAGGAAAGGCGGATGCGGCTCTGGCGGCATCATTGTTTCACTATAAAGAGCTGGAGATCAGGCAGGTAAAAGAATATCTTGCTGGAGAGGGCGTTTCTGTAAGACTTTGATCTTAGGGAAGATTTAGAGAAAGATAAAAAAGACATTAGAAAAACTGTATCAAAAAGCAGGAAAGATAAGAACGGCAGAAAGGGTGAAGAAAATGTCAGGCATAAGCGGGGACTGGTATGAAGCACTGAAAGGCGAGTTTGCAAAACCGTATTACAGGAAATTATTTCAGACGGTAAATGAAGAATACAGAACACAATTAATTTTTCCGCCTGCGGAGGATTTATTTAATGCATTTCATCTGACTCCGTTAAAGTCGGTGAAAGTAGTAATACTCGGACAAGATCCTTATCATAATAACGGACAGGCGCATGGACTTTGTTTTTCGGTGAAAAAAGGGGTGGATGTCCCTCCTTCTCTTGTTAATATTTATAAGGAACTGCACGATGATCTCGGCTGTGCTGTTCCGAATCACGGGTGTCTTACAAAGTGGGCGCAGCAAGGAGTTCTTATGCTCAATACTGTGCTGACTGTCCGGGCGCATCAGGCAAATTCGCACAGAGGAATTGGCTGGGAAGAGTTTACAGATGCGGCGATCATGGCGTTAAATACGCAGAACCGTCCGATTGTATTTATTCTTTGGGGCGCTCCGGCACAGAGAAAAAAGTCAATGCTGAATAATCCGCAGCATTTGATATTGACAGCGCCGCACCCGAGTCCTTTGTCGGCGTACCGCGGATTTTTCGGAAGCAGACCTTTTAGCAAGACAAATGAATTTTTAAAGTCACACGGTGAAACGCCGATTGACTGGCAGATTGAATAGAGACCTGAAAGAAAGATCGGAGAACGTTTCCGGTCTTTTTTTGCAATGACGACGAGCCAAAAGCCGGGATTGACCGAGACCTGGGTGACCGCTTACAATCCCGAAATGAGCCTTTTGGCACTTCCGGTAATTGCAGGAGTGTGATTTTAAGAAATTATTCATAAAATACATAGCGAAATCTAACAAAACATATGATACGATACAAACAACAATGCAGTATTGCTTGAAAGAAACAAACAGACAGAAGGAGGAGACTGTGAGGGAGATTATCAGGGTGAAAAATCTGTATAAACTGTACCGCGTCGGGGATTCCGTTGTCCGCGCGCTGGACGGTGTGGATTTTTCGATATGTGAAGGGGAGTTTTGCGCGATCGTCGGAACGTCCGGTTCCGGGAAGTCAACGCTTCTTAATATGCTTGCAGGATTGGAAAAACCGACACGGGGAGAAGTGATCGTGGCAGGTCAGCATATCGAGCAGATGAAAGAAAATGAACTTGTAAAGTTTCGCAGGGAAAATGTTGGATTTATTTTCCAGTCTTTCCATTTGATGGGGACGATGAATGCGTTGGAAAATGTGGCGCTTCCTCTTACGTTTCGGGGAGAACCGCGGAAGGAACGTATGAAAAAGGCGGACCGTATGCTGGATCTTGTAAGTTTGGAAAAACATAAAAAGCATCTGCCTAATCAGTTATCAGGCGGGCAGCAGCAAAGAGTCAGCGTGGCAAGGGCGCTTGTGAATGATCCGAAAATTATTTTTGCCGACGAACCTACCGGAGCGCTGGATTCGCATACTTCTGAAGATGTGATGAGGCTGATGCAAAAGCTTGTAAGAGAGCAGAAAAGAACGCTTGTTATGGTTACTCATGACCGGAGTCAGGCAGAATATGCAGACCGTGTCTTGGAGATTATTGACGGGAAGATCGTACATATTACAGAAAACAGGAGGAAACAGGAAGATGAGAAGTCATAGAGGGATGATTTTAAAACGGATCGGCATCGGAATTTTATGTATGGTGTTTGTGTTATCGATGCTTGCGCCGCTTGTGGCATTTGCGGAGGAAAATTCTGCCGGGGCGAAGAAAGAATTTGCCTATATACAGATCAGTATAGGAGATGAGCAGGAGGCGCCTGTGTTTAAGGCAGGACAAAAGGTATCTGAGCTGAGGATCAATGTGAAAAACAGCGGAAACGTAGACGCGCAGAACGTTCGGATCGAGCCGAATATCGAGAATGCGTCTGATTGGCCGTTTGAGATGGATCAGTTGAATTATTTGAAAAATCTGTCTGTGATCAAGAGCGGAGAGCAGACTGCGGCAGTATGGGGAAGTAAGGAAAAACCGCTTGTTGTAAGAGAAGATGTGACCGGAAAGTCCTATAAGCTGGAATTTAAGATCACCTACGACGACGGAGAAAAATTATATGAGACAGAGAAATATGTATTCGTAAAGACAACTGCGAAAGAGAAGCCGTCAGAAGGAACAGGCAGCAACGGGGACAATGGCGGAAACGGATCGTTGACAGGCGGTAATGGGACAGATACAAACCCGTCAGGCGGAGACGCCGGGGCGGATGTTTTCGGCGGAGTATACACAAGCGATCCGGTTATGACAGGCGGTTCATCAGGTGGTGCAGATGCGGGGAGCAGTTCAGTTCCAAGAGTGATCGTAACCGGATTTGAGACAGAACCGGCGGAAGTTCATGCAGGAAGTAATTTTAAACTGATCGTTCATTTGAAGAATACTTCATCCAGAACGGCTGTCTCAAATATGCTTTTTGATATGCAGGCGCCGTCTTCAGGATCGGAAGGCGCGGCGGAAGCTCCGGCATTTCTTCCGGCGTCAGGGTCAAGTTCTATTTATCTTGACGGGATTGCGGCAGGAGGAACAAGCGATATATCGATCGATCTGAATGCTCGAGCAGATCTTGTGAAGAAGCCGTACAGTATCAGTATGTCTATGAAATACGAAGACAGCAGCGCGGCGCAGTATGAAGCACAGTCGAGTCTCGCGATTCCGGTAGTACAGGAAGCGCGGTTTGAGTTCAGCAAGATTGAGATTGCACCGGAAGCGGTTGCAGTCGGCGAGGAAGCGAATATTTCCTGCAGTCTGTATAATCTTGGAAGAGTAAAGATGTACAATGTGAAAGCCCGGTTTGAAGGAGAGATGATCGAATCAGACGAACAGTTTATCGGCAATCTTGATTCCGGCGCTACAGGAATGATCGACGCCATTGTGACGGCAGTGAATGAGACAACGGATAATACGGAATGTAAATTGATTTTGACTTATGAAGATGACGCGGGCAATGTATCGACAGCTGAGGAGAAGTTTGAACTGATCGTTATGCCGATGTCAGATTCCGGCGATATGGATGCTATGATGAATATTCCGGAAGAACAGGGCGGACTTTCAATCGGCTGGATCTTAGCTGCTGCGGTTATTGTGATTATTGCTGCGGCTGTGGCGGTGACCTTTATTATGAAGCGGAAAAAGGCAAAACGACTGGAAGCAGAAGAGGAGGAATTGTTTGATGAGGTGGAGCGATCTGCTGAGGATGAGCATTAGCAGTCTGCGGCGCAGAAAATTAAGGACGTTTCTTACGATCCTCGGCGTTGTGATCGGAACGGCATCCATCGTAGTTATGATCTCGCTCGGTTTGGGACTTCAGCAGTCGATGTACGAGGAAGTGGAGCAAAGCGGAGGAACGACAAGTATTACAGTGACAGGGAAAGATTCCGGAGGAATGATGTACGGATATTCGGGAATGTCTTCTGATGAGGAGTCGCAGAAATATATTACCGATGATGTGATCAAAGAGCTGAAAAACATAGATCATGTAAAGAGTGCGGAGCCGGTTTTGAGTGTCTCGGCGATCGCGCTTAAAGGAAAGTATGAAGGCTATCTTGAACTGACAGGAATGACTCCCGAAGGTCTGAAGGCTCTGAATCTGGAATTGGAAGAAGGCGGGAAACTGCCGGATCCGAACAGCGCGCAGTTAGAACTTGTGTATGGCAATACGGTTATTACGAATTTTTATGATAAAGCATCGGGCAGCGGATATTGGGATTCAGGAGAACTTCCTGATATTGATCTGAACAAAGACTCGGTTTTTCTGATCCTCGATCAGGACGGATATTATCAGTCGCAAGGCGCTGCCGCTGATTTTGGAGGCGGAGATGTGCAAAGCGGAGGGGAAGGCGGAACCGCGTCGGCAAAAACGCCTCCGAAAAAACATGTTGTGTCTGCCAGCGGTGTATTAAAAGGCGGACCGGATACATATACGGTTAATTCGTATATGACATTTTGTGATATCGATAAGCTGAGAACGTATCTTGAAAAGGAATTTCGGGGAAGGGCAATCCCGGGACAGCCGACGACAAAGAGCGGAAAGCCTTACAGTAAGTTTGTTTATTCGTCGGCAAGGGTACAGGCGGACGATATGGAAAACGTAGAACTCGTTTCGGATATGATTCGTGCAATGGGATATAATGTGTCGTCGAATATCGAATATATTGACAGTATGAAAAAACAGTTTGCAATGGTACAGGCGGTACTTGGAGGAATCGGTGCAGTTTCCCTTTTCGTTGCGGCAATCGGAATCGCAAATACGATGATGATGTCTATTTATGAGCGGACGAAGGAGATCGGCGTTATGAAAGTAATCGGATGCAGTCTTGGGAATATCCGCCAGATGTTCCTTTTGGAAGCGGCATTTATCGGGCTTGCAGGCGGTGTGATCGGCAATCTTTTGAGTTTTCTTATGTCGGCAGCCATTAATGTACTTGTGCAGGGAAGTGAAATGGGGATGTTGGCAGGAAGGATCTCGTATATTCCGCCGTGGCTGGTTTTGATCTCACTTGGATTTGCGATGCTTGTCGGAACGGCAGCAGGATATTTCCCTGCGAGAAGGGCGATGAAGTTAAGTCCTCTTGCGGCAATCAGAAATGAGTAAGAATCGGTGAAGGGGAGCTGTTTATAAAATGGAGGTGATCGGGGATTATTCCTCGATCACCTCTATTTCTAAATAATCAAAATCAATGCTGTCTACAAAATTATCCTGATAAAACCGCGCCTTTGCATGACGCTTAAAATCTGCGATCGTTGTGTCAAGCCAAATCGGCTTGCTCAGATCAAATTCATAACAGATTTCATCTAATGCGTTGAAGATCTTGTGTGTGCGTGTGTCTTCTGTCTCATCACAGATGACGGTATCGCGCAGCAGTCGGTTTTCTTTGAATTCTTTTCCCCATAAACGAAACATAAAGAAGCTCCTTTCAAAGTTTATGATGTTTATCATACAAAAATCCCGTTGCTTGTGCAAGTCCTTTTTGATATATTAGTATCAGTTCAGCCGT
Source organism: Mediterraneibacter sp. (assembly GCF_030825015.1). Lineage (NCBI taxonomy): Bacteria > Bacillati > Bacillota > Clostridia > Lachnospirales > Lachnospiraceae > Mediterraneibacter > Mediterraneibacter sp. The sequence continues at coordinate 16,831 of NZ_JAPJQP010000015.1, forward strand.
ACGGAAAGCGGGGAGAGAAAAGGACTCCTTTGTGCAGCGTAGGAGGAACGGGAAAAAGTAAGAGTTGTATATTTTAATTTTTGTAAAGGAGTAAGAAGATGATCAGAGTATGTACAATAAACGATAAAGAACTGCTGGCAAAATATTTGCAGGAAGAACCGTATGGGAAAGCTGTTTTTTCTGCGATCGAACAATTTGGATTTGATGAGAAATTTCAGACAGTGTATCTTGATGCGGAAAAACATCCTTCTGATTCTGCGGAAGAGAAAGCGGAAGAAGAAACTGTAAAAGGTGTTTACTTATGGTTTCATAGGAATTTGATTTTATACAGCAAAGATAACACGGTGGATATTGATTTCCTTGAACAGATGATTTTTATGGCGGCGCCGGATTGCGTTGCCGGAAGAAAAGATAATGTTAATATCGTGAGCTGGCTTTTGACAGATTATGCGTTCGAACAGTCAGACGGAATCCCGGAACTGACCGATCAAGACGGCGTTTTGGCAGAATGTTTTGCTCCGTGTGAAGCGTATGAAGGCGAGTGGGGGTATCTTAAAAAATGAAAAAACTTTTAGATCGAATCTTTATTGACGGCTTAGGCGGAATGGCGCAGGGGCTGTTTGCCACGTTGATCATCGGAACGATCATACAGCAGATCGGGCTGTTTATGGGCGGCGGTGCAGGCGATCTTATCTATCAGATAGGAAAGGTTGCGGCGGGACTGACCGGAGCCGGGATCGGAGTCGGTGTGGCGCGGAAACTGGAAGCAGGACATTTAGTGATCGTTTCGTCCGCGGTCGTGGGAATGGTTGGTGCGTTTGCAGGAAAACTTTTGGCAGGACAGCTGCTGATAGACGGCAATCTTGTTCTTGCAGGACCAGGAGAACCGTTAGGGGCATTTATTGCAGCATATCTGGCGATTGAGATCGGAATTTTGATCTCAGGGAAAACGAAACTGGATATTATACTGACGCCTCTTGTATGTATCGGAACGGGATCGGCAGTTGGTTTATTTGTCGGTCCTCCGATCTCTGAATTTATGGCGTGGCTTGGTTCTTTGATTAACTGGGGAACAGAACAGCAGCCGTTTTTAATGGGGATCATCGTGTCGGTCTTAATGGGAATGATTTTAACACTTCCGATCAGTTCTGCGGCGCTGGGCGTTATTTTGAATCTTTCGGGACTGGCGGCAGGCGCGGCGACGATCGGATGCTGCTGTAATATGATCGGTTTTGCAGTAGCCAGCTGGAGAGAAAATAAGTTCAGCGGATTTCTTGCGCAGGGAATCGGAACGTCGATGCTGCAAGTTCCTAATATTGTAAGACACCCGCTCATTTGGCTTCCGGCTATTTTGTCAAGCGCTGTTTTAGGTCCGATCGGGACAATGGTTCTGCATATGACAAATAATGCGACCGGTTCCGGTATGGGAACAGCAGGGCTTGTCGGACCGCTTATGACTTGGCAGGTGATGACACAAAGTGAAGCAGGAGTGATCGTACTTGGGAAGATCATTTTGATCCAGTTTGTCCTTCCGGCAGTCGTGACACTTCTTATTTCTGAATTTATGCGGAAGAAGAAATGGATCCATCAGGGCGATATGAAGCTTGAGCTGTAAATGAAGTCTTAAAAATCCGTGAAATCTGTGACATGCCATAGGAATTATGGTAGAATAAAAAGGTAAAATAACGAGCGGAGGCTGTCTGAAATGACGAGTGAACAACAAGTGGAAGCAGCGCTGAAAAGCTATGAAGATGTTGATAGCTGGAAGACCATTATTTTTCTGTATAATGCGGCGCTGAAGGAAGTAGGAACAAAGCTGGAGATTTTGAATGATGAATTTCAGCATGTCCATCAATACAATCCGATCGAGCACATAAAAACACGGATCAAGACACCGGAAAGCATTGTAAAAAAATTGAGAAGATACGGTCATGAAACGTCCATTGAGAATATGGTGCGTTATATCAATGACATCGCAGGAGTGCGCCTTATCTGTTCCTTTACGTCCGATATTTACCGCTTAGCGGAGATGATCGGCAATCAAAGTGATCTGAAAGTTCTTTCAATCAAAGATTATATTAAAAATCCAAAGGAGAGCGGCTATAAGAGTTATCATATGCTCGTATCTGTGCCGATCTTTCTTTCCGACAGCGTAGTAGATACGAAGGTGGAGATTCAGATTCGAACGATCGCGATGGATTTTTGGGCGAGTCTGGAGCATAAAATTTATTATAAATTTGAGGGGAACGCGCCGGATTACATAAGCAGAGATTTAAAAGAATGTGCGAAAATGGTGTCAGAACTGGATGATAAGATGCTTTCTCTGAACGAAGCGATTCAGACATGTATGATTAACAGTTCAAGAAAAGAAAATATGGAAGATGTGTTTAACAATGTGATTGGAGACAGAAGAAAACAGTAGCGGAAAATCTTAAGGAATCTTAAGTTTTGAGCTTTAGAGGCAAAAGATATTGATGCTTTTGCCTCTTTTCGTTATACTGTATATTTGGAGGGCAAGAATAAGATGGAGGAGAAAATAGAAGTAGAACACTGTGATTTTATACATGTGCATGAAGAAGTAGTAAAAAAGATGAAAAGCCAGATCCCTGAGGACAGAGAATTGAACGATCTTGCAGGATTTTTCAAGGTGTTTGGCGATGTAACGCGGCTGAAGCTGCTAAGTGTGTTATTCTATTCCGAGATGTGCGTGTGTGATCTGGCAAAGACTCTGAATATGACACAGTCTGCAATCTCCCATCAGCTTCGGATTTTAAAACAGATGAAACTGGTGAAAAACAGGCGGGAAGGGAAGACGGTATTTTATTCTCTTGCAGACGGACATATAAAGACGATCATCAATCAGGGAATGGAACATATACGCGAATAAAGCGAAGAGAAAAAAGGATGTGCGGACGGGGGGATATTTCGCACATGGCTGTAATAAGTTATAAAGGAAAAAGTTGACGGAAAAGGAAAAAAAGGAATGGCGAGAGAAACGAAGAAAAGAGAATTTGAGATCGGTATTGGACTTGGTTTGTACTTGCTTTCACTTGTTCTGAGCGCGCAGATAAAAATGAATCCGCGTGTGGAACAGGTTTTGTTTTTGCTGCCTTATATCGTAGTATCGATCAGTATATACAGGGAACAGATAGAAAAATTTTTGAAAAAGCAGTTTTTAGACGAAAATCTGCTGATGATCATAGCGACCGCAGGGGCGTTTCTTGTAGGACGGCATAAAGAAGCTGTCGCGGCAATGCTTTTTTATCAGGTCGGAAAACTTGTAGAAGAGATCTCTTTAAATAAGACAAAGAAATCAATCGCAAAGTTTATCGATATCCGGCCGGAATATGCGAATCTGAAGGTCGGAAAAACGGAGAAGATCGTTCCTCCGCAGGAATTGGAAGTGAGACAGACGATCGTTCTGCATCCCGGGGATAAGATTCCGGTAGATGCAGTCGTGACAAGCGGAACCGGAACAGTTGATATGAAGGCGCTGACAGGAGAATCGGATCCGGTGACTGTCCGCATTGGGGATAAGCTGTTCAGCGGGGGCATTAATCTGAACAGCGTATTGGAAGCCCGGGTTGTAAAGCTGTACAACGATTCCACTGCAGCAAAGATTATGCGGCTCGTGGAAAATGCAAATGAAAAGAAAGCGGAGAGCGTTCATTTTGCAGACAAATTTACAAAGTATTATACGCCGATCGTGATCTTGATTGCTCTGCTGACCGTGATCCTTCCTCCTATGATGTTTGTAGAAGCAAAGGAAGAGTGGATTTACAGAGGATTGATTATTCTTGTGGCTGCGTGTCCGTGCGGATTAATGGTATCGATACCGCTTGCTTTTCTGGGCGGGATCGGTTCGGCATCAAAGCAGGGCGTTCTGATCAAGAGCGGTACGGTTTTGGAGGATTTGATCCAGGCAGATACATATGTATTTGATAAAACGGGAACACTGACAGAAGGTGTGTTCCATGTAAAGGAGATCGTTCCTTATAAATTCGAAAAAGAGAGGCTTTTGGAGATCGCGGCTTTGGCGGAAAGCTATTCGAAGCATCCGGTTGCCCTGTCTCTTATGGAGGCGTACGGAAACGAGCCGGACAGTACGCGGATCAAAGATATCGAGGAAGAGCCGGGATATGGAGTTCATGCTTTTGTTGACGGGATGGAAGTATATGCCGGAAACACAAGACTGATGAATCGGGAAGGAATTTTCTATCAGCAGACAGAGGAAGAAGGAACTGCTGTTCATGTGGCGGTTGACGGAAACTATGCAGGATATATCCTGATCGCAGACAGAGTCCGCAGTGATGCCGGAAAACTGATGCGCTGGATGAGAAAGAAGAGTCTTGCGACGGTCATGTTTACAGGTGACAGTGAACGGGCGGCAGAGCAGGTGGCAGCAGAACTGAAAATCGACAGTGTCTATTCAGAATTGCTGCCGGAAGATAAGGTACGGCTTCTGGAAGAGTTTCGCGACGATCAGATGGAAAATGAGAAATTAGTGTTTGTAGGCGATGGAATGAATGATGCTCCGGTTTTGGCGCTTGCGGACGTCGGAATTGCTATGGGAGGTTTGGGCGCAGATGCAGCACTTGAGGCGGCAGACGTGATCCTTATGGAAGATGAACCGTCGAAGATTATTAATGCCGTGCGGATTGCAAAAGGAACAATTCGTTCTGTGCGGGAAAATATGCTGTTTGCGATCGGCATGAAAGTATTTTTGATTATACTTGCATTTTTCGGACTTGTGACAATGCAAAGCGCGATTGCGGCAGATATGGTTGTAATGATAATTAATATTTTGAATTCATTTTGGATGATGCAGTATCCTGAATGGGGGTGAGAAACAGTGGAGATTAGAAAAGGGATTGCAGCTGCGGTTTTCTGTCTTGCCTTTCCGGTAATGGTGTCCGGCTGTGCGAACAGCGCTAAGGCCGGAACGGAAGCGCTGGAAAAAGGAGATTACAAGGAAGCTCAGGCGCAATTTGAAAAAGTGACGGAAAATAAAGATGCAAAGAAAGCAGCAGAAGGTTATCGGGGACTTGGAATGACGTATTATGAGCAGGAAGAGTATGACTCAGCCCTTGACGCATTTCAAAAGGCTGTGGACGGAGGCGCAGCGCAGACAACTCAGATTTATAATCTGATGGGGATCTGTGCCATGCAGACAGAAGATTATGAAGCGGCGCTTGAATATATTCAGACAGGACTTGCAATGTCTGATACAGCCGATGGAGAACAAAAAGATTCTGCCGAACTGATTCGGGAGATGAAATATAATGAAGTTGTTTGTCTTGAAAATCTGGCGGATTGGGAAAGTGCGAAGGAAAAAGCGGATGAGTATTTGTCAAAATATCCTGATGATGAGGCGATGGAACGAGAAGCAGAATTTTTAAAGACACGATAGCGGGACAAACCGATCAATGTAAATTCGGAGAAAGAATATGTATGAAATGGAACAGATTGACGAGAGAGTCGTTCTCGTCGGAGTCGATACAGGAGATGAAGAAGCGGCGAATCGGTCGCTTGATGAGCTTGCAGAATTGGCAAAAACTGCGAAAGCAGTCGTTGTCGGCAGATTGATCCAGCCAAGAGAGAGCGCTCATCCCGGAACATATATAGGAAAAGGAAAACTGATGGAACTCAAAGATCTTATTTGGGAGACGGATGCAACGGGAATTATCTGTGATGATGAGCTTACAAGTGCACAGTTGGGAAATCTGGAAGAAGAACTCTCATGTAAGATCATAGACAGAACGCTGTTGATTCTTGATATTTTTGCAGCCCGGGCTGTGTCTGGAGAAGGAAAGATCCAGGTGGAACTGGCACAGCTTCGATACAGGGCATCGCGATTATCAGGGCTGGGAAGATCGCTGTCGCGTCTTGGCGGAGGAATTGGTACAAGAGGACCCGGAGAAAAGAAGCTGGAGATGGACCGGCGCTTGATCAGGGAGCGGATCAGCAGATTAAAAAAAGAGCTGAAAGAGGTAGAGAAGCATCGGGAATTAATCAGGACGCAGAGAAAACAGTCAGGATTGAAAGTGGCGGCTTTGGTAGGATATACATCGGCAGGGAAGAGCAGTATTGAAAATGCGCTGACAAATGCCGGAATAATGGAAGACGCTATGTTGTTCTCTACGTTGGATACAACGACTCGTTCCCTTGTTCTTGACAATACACAGGAAATTTTGGTTACAGATACAGTTGGGTTTATTAAAAAACTTCCGCATCATCTGGTAGAAGCATTTAAAAGTACTTTGGAAGAAGCAAAATATGCAGACATTATCATCCATGTAGTGGACGCGTCAAATCCGCAGATGGACGAACAGATGCATGTAGTCTATGAGACGCTGCGTCAGCTTGGCGCTTCCGATCATCCGGTGATCACGCTTTTTAATAAGCAGGATCTGGTGGAAACAACGGAACGGCAGAGAGATTTTCAGGCGGAATATTCCATTCCGACTTCGGCAAAAACAGGAGAGGGACTTGAGGAATTAAAAAAAGCTCTTCTTGAGATCGTCCGAAGAGATCAGATTTATGTAGAAAGGCTGTATGATTTTTCGGAAGCGTCAAAAATCCAGCTTATTCGAAGCCGTGGACAGCTTTTGTCCGAAAATTATGTTCCGGAAGGCATCGAAGTGAAAGCATATGTTCCGAAAGATGTGTACGGAAAATTATAAAAGTATAAAGTCAAAGCAAAAAGTTCGCTCTGGTTGAAAATCAGAGCGAACTTTTTTATAAAAAGCCTCCGTCGATCCCGATAATCTGTGCGGTGAGATAGGAAGGGCTTTCGGCGAGGGTTAAGGCTAATTTTGCCACTTCTTCACAAGTCCCAAACCGTCCGGCCGGGATCTCGTCACAAAGCATTTCCCGTTCTTCTTCGCTTAAGCGGGCGTTCATGACTGTATCGATGACGCCGCAGGCGATAGCGTTTACTGTGATATTACTTGGGGCGAGCTCTTTGGCAAGCGCTTTTGTCAGACCGTGAAGTCCTGATTTGGAGGCAGAATAAGCCACTTCGCAGGAAGCGCCTGCTGTGCCCCACATAGAAGAGATATTGATGATCCGGCCTGATTTTTCAGATACCATATGGGGGATTGCTTCCCGGCAGCAGTAAAAGGCAGAAGACAGATTTGTATCGATCAAATGTCTCCATTCGTTGTCAGAAAGATCGCTTAATAATCCGAAATGGGCAATTCCGGCGTTATTGATAAGAACGTCAATCCCACCGCAGATTTCCCGGATTTTGCAGAAAATATCGCGTACAACGTCAGGGTCGCTCACATCGCCGGGAAGAGAGGTGCAGGAACCTCCGAGAGAAAGGATCTCCTGTTTTGTTTCTGTTAGCTGTTCAACAGAGCTTTTACAGTTTATAAATACGTGGTAACCGTTCTTTGCAAAGGCAGCGGCGCAGGCGCGTCCGATTCCTCTGGAAGAACCGGTAATAAGGGCATATTTTTTCTTCATAAAATTCAGTCTCTTTTCAAAATAGATTGTTTTGGGTTTCTTTTTGTTGTCTAGTATATCAGGGAAATTCAAAGGATGCAATTCTCTCGTTGTACTTACAATAGGATTGTGTTAAAATTTATCCGTAAATATTAAATTGTGTGAAAATAAGAGTACGGGGGTTTAGTATGATAAGCGAGGCAATCGAATTTGCGGAAAAGGCACACGAGGGACAGTTGAGGAAAGGAACGAAGCGGCCGTATATCGTCCATCCGATCGAAGTATCAGAGATCGTATCAGAGATGACGGATGATGAGGAAGTGATCTGTGCGGCTGTACTGCATGATACGATTGAAGATTGCAGAGGAATTACGAAGGATGTATTGAAACTTCGTTTCGGAAACCGCGTTGCACAGCTTGTTGCACAGGAAAGCGAAGACAAGTCTCTTAGCTGGAAAGAGAGAAAGAGCGCGACGATTGCCAGATTAAAAGATGCGCCGAGAGAGGTGCAGATCATCGGCCTTGCTGATAAACTTTCGAATATGCGGGATATAGACCGTGATTATCCGGTTGTCGGAGAAGCGTTGTGGGAACGGTTTCGAATGAAAAGCAAAGGGGCGCTGGAATGGTATTATAAAGGAGTCCGTGATGCGCTGAAAGCAGATTTTGCGGAAGAGAAAGCCTACAAAGAATACTGTAGTTTGATTGAGAAGAATTTCGGACCGGGACCGGCGGATCTGTCGTGGGATCAGGCGGAATCCTGCTGACGAAATTATAGAACCGAAGAGAAAAGACTGAACAGGATGACAGATGAAAAATCTGCATTTTGTTTAGTCTTTTTAATTATATGAGCAGGAGAATTATTTGGCGGTCATGCCCGGTGAGGCAAAGGCGCGATCTGTTTACAGGTCATTACAGCGTGAAGGATTATGAAATCCATTTTTGTTGAAAAATGGATATAAATGTGACATCGATCAAAATCAGTCTTAAAGTACAGCGTAAAAAGTCAAAATAAATAATATTTGTGCAAATTAGACCAAAATAAAAAAGAAATTATGTGAAATATTATGATTGAATTTGACTGAATATGATTGTATAATGATATCACAAAAACAAAACAGCAATAAATAAAAGGAAAATAAAAAGAAAAGGGGGAATTGGAATGATCTATACAGTGACATTTAACCCATCTTTGGATTATATCGTTTCTGTGAATGATTTTCAGCTCGGTCTTACGAACCGGACAGATTCGGAATTGATCCTTCCGGGTGGAAAAGGAATCAATGTATCGACAATTCTTATGAATCTTGGAATCGATAATACAGCGCTTGGATTTGCTGCCGGATTCACAGGAGAAGAGATCATTCGGGAAGTAGAAGCAATGGGGATCCATTCTGATTTTATTAAGATCGACAGCGGAATTTCACGGATCAATCTGAAGCTGAAAAATATTGACGGCACAGAGATTAACGGAACAGGACCGGTGATCAGTGAAGAGAAAATTGAGGAACTTTTGGAGAAACTTGATGTTCTCGAAGAGGGAGATATTCTCGTTCTTGCAGGAAGCATTCCTGCATCTATGCCGGATGATATGTACAGCAGGATTATGGAACGTCTTCAAGATAAAAATGTTACATTTATTGTAGATGCAACGAAAGAACTGCTGGTCAACGTATTGAAGTATCATCCGTTTTTGATCAAGCCGAATAATCACGAATTGGGCGATCTGTTCAATGTGAAACTGACGACGAGAGAAGAAGTTATTCCGTATGGCAAGAAGCTTCAGGAGCAGGGCGCAAGAAACGTTCTGATCTCTATGGCAGGAGAAGGAGCGGTGCTTGTGGCGGAAGACGGAAGCGTATATGAGGCTCCGGCGCCGAAAGGAACGCTGGTAAATGCAGTAGGAGCAGGAGACTCGATGGTTGCAGGATTTACTGCCGGCTGGATCGAAAAGAAAGATTATAGACATGCATTTTATATGGGTGTGTCGGCAGGCAGCGCAAGCGCGTTTTCCGAATATTTGGCAACAAAAGAAGAGATCATGGATCTGTATGAAAAAGTTGCAAAATAAACAGAAGAACAGAGCGGGTAAGTTCATTGAGGGAAATTACCGAAAATCCTGTGGTTGGCAGGATGAAAATCAAAATTGAGGGAATTTAACGGGAGATAGTAAGAAAGAACGCTTTAGAACGAGAAAAGAAACGCCTGAAAAAAGCGGATGAAAGGGCGAATAAAAGAAGGAGGTTTAGAGAATGAGGATCACAGATTTACTTGACAAAAGGAGTATTTCTCTTACAGAGGCTCCAAAGACGAAAAGCGAAGCGCTTGACCGGATTATTGATCTTATGGTTGAAAGCGGAAAAATCAATGATCGTGAAGCGTACAGGGAGCAGGTATACGCGAGAGAGGAAGAAAGCACTACAGGAATCGGAGAAGGAATTGCTATTCCTCACGGAAAATGCGATGCAGTGACAAAACCGGGACTTGCGGCGATGGTAGTAAAAGACGGAGTGGAATTTGATGCGTTAGACGGACAGCCGGTTACATTGATGTTTTTGATCGCGGCGCCGAACACGAAAGATAATGTACATTTGGATGTGCTGAGCAAGCTGTCAGTGCTGATGATGGATGAGCAGTTTGCAGATGCGCTGAGACATGCGAAGAGCGCTGATGAATTCCTTGAGATCATTGACCGGGCAGACTCCGAGCAGGGCGACATTGATGAGCGTCTTGCAGATATGAACGAAGGGGCGGCGAGCGGATTTAAAATCCTTGCGGTTACTTCTTGCCCGACCGGAATCGCGCATACTTATATGGCGGCTGAAGGGATTGAAAAAGCGGCAAAGGCGAAGGATTGTTTCGTAAAGATCGAGACAAGAGGTTCGGGCGGAGCAAAAAATGTTCTCACCGAGAAGGAGATCAATGAAGCGGACTGCATCATTGTAGCGGCTGACGCGCAGGTTCCGATGGATCGCTTTGACGGAAAGAAAGTCATTATCTGTCAGGTGTCCGATGGCATCAGCAAAGCTGCGCAGCTTATTGATCAGGCAATGTCAGGCAATGTTCCGGTATATCACAGCGGAAACGAAACAACATCTCCGGCGGCGTCTTCATCAGGAAAATCGGGAGGAATCGGACATAAGATTTATACACAGCTTATGAACGGAGTTTCTCATATGCTTCCGTTTGTAGTTGGCGGAGGAATCTTGATCGCGATCGCATTTTTGATCGATGGTTTGAGTATTGATCTTAGTTCTCTTCCGGCAGATGAAAGAGCGGCGTTTGGTACGATCACTCCGGCGGCGGCTTTGTTTAAACAGATCGGCGGCGTTGCGTTTGGATTTATGCTTCCGGTACTTGCAGGATATATCGCAATGGCGATCGGAGATCGTCCGGCGCTTGCAGTTGGATTTGTAGGCGGAATGATCGCGGCAGGCGGAAAATCCGGATTTTTAGGAGCGCTTGTAGCAGGATTTGCAGCAGGATATATTATTTTAGGTCTGAAGAAAGTGTGCAGTAAGCTTCCGGAGGCAGTCGAGAAAATCTCACCTGTACTATTGTATCCGGTATTTGGTATCCTGATTATGGGATTGTTGATGACATTTGCGGTTGAACCGGTTATGGGCGGAATCAATACAGCTTTGAACGCAGGACTTTCCAGCATGAGTGGAACAAGTAAGATCCTTCTTGGAATGATCGTCGGAGGAATGATGTCGATCGATATGGGTGGTCCATTTAATAAGGCGGCATATGTATTTGGTACTGCATCTATTGCGGCAGGAAATTATGACATCATGGCGGCAGTTATGGTCGGCGGAATGACAGCGCCGTGTGCGATCGCACTTGCGACAATGCTCTTTAAAAACAAGTTTACGAAGGAGCAAAGGGATGCAGGTCCGACAAACTTTATCATGGGTCTTGCCTTTATCACAGAAGGAGCGATCCCGTTCGCGGCATCTGATCCGCTGCATGTGCTTCCGGCTTGTATCGCAGGCTCGGCTGTTGCAGGAGCGCTTTCGATGGCATTTAACTGTACGCTGATGGCTCCGCACGGCGGAATCTTCGTATTCCCGGTTGTAGGAAATCCGCTTCAGTATTTGATCGCACTTGTAGCAGGAACAGTTGTATCGGCGCTGCTTCTCGGAATATTGAAAAAGAAAGTTTGAAAAAGCAGCAGGAAAAGCAGGAAAAATAAAATATTTGAAGCATATAAAGTAAAAAGATGATAGAATAGTGTCATATGGTAAATGAATGCGAGGGCCATCAAGAGATATAGATTGAAAGATGACCCTCGTATTAGAAAAAAGAGAAAGAACATATAGTATCAGTTTATTATATGCAAAGAGGGTATTATGTTAACAGAGCAAAGGTTTGAACGGATATTGGAACGCCTGAAAGCCAAAAAGAGTATTACGGTAGCTGAAATTACAGAAAGCCTCGGAGTCTCGGAATCGACTGCAAGACGGGACATTACAGCGCTGGATAAGGCGGGAAAGCTGACGAAGGTATTCGGAGGAGCGGTTGCTGTAGATCATACCTATGAGATGAGAGAACCGACAGTGGCACAAAAAGTGAACGTCAAAAAAGAAGAGAAGATTCGGATCGCACAATATGCAGCAGATCTGATCGAAGATGATGATTTTGTCTATCTTGATGCAGGGACATCCGTCGGTTATATGGTAGAATTTTTGGCGGGGAAGAAAGCGTCATTTGTGACGAATGCAGTGGCTCATGCGCAAAAACTTGCGTCGCAGGGAAATCATGTTTTGCTTATAGGGGGCGAATTGAAAAGCTCCACAGAAGCAGTGATCGGAGCGCAGGCAATGGAGATGCTGCAGAAATATCATTTTACAAAAGGATTTTTCGGAACGAACGGCATTACGAGAAAAGAAGGATTTACGACGCCTGATGCCGGAGAAGCGCAAGTGAAGCGCGCGGCGGTAAAGCAGTGCCGGCAGGCGTACATCCTTGCGGACAGTACAAAATTCGGAAACATAAGTGCAGTAACATTCGCATCCTTTTGTGAGGGCGTGATACTTACGGAGGAAACGTTGGAAGGATATAAAGAAGGTGAAAAGCTGATTGTGTGCAGGGAAAAACCTGTTTAGCGCCGTTTAGTAAGAAAAAGAAAATCAACAGACATCGAAGCAAAAATGAGAAGATGTCTGTTGATTTTTTTGTATGGCGATGAAGTTAGTTTCTACGGCAGCAGGTATCCGTACATTACGATAAAATGACAGATGCTTCCGCCCATAACGAAGAGATGAAAGATCTCATGGCTTCCGAAGTTTTTATGCCTGTTATTGAAAATCGGTACTTTCAATGCGTAAATAATGCCGCCGACTGTGTAAACAATGCCGCCTGCGAGCAGCCAACCGAAAGCTGCAGGAGCCAAATTGTTGAAAATCTGTGCAAATGCGAGGACACATGTCCAGCCCATACCGATATAAAGAACGGAAGAAACCCATTTCGGGCAAAACACCCAAAAAGCTTTGATCAGAATTCCTGTCAGTGCAAGAGTCCAGACAACAGCAAGCAAAATGATCCGCATCCGACCTTCCAAAACGAGTAAGCAGACCGGAGTATAACTTCCGGCGATGAGGACAGAGATCATCATATGGTCGATCTTTTTTAAAACTGTGTTCCCTTTTTCCGAAACGTTAAATGTGTGGTATGTTGTGCTTGCCGCGTAGAGCAAGATCAAACTTGCAGCATAAACGGACATAGAGATCAGATAAACAGGATCCGGCTGCTGAGCCGCTTTGATAAGCAGCGGAAAGGATGCGATCAATGCCATGACCATCCCGATAAAGTGGGTGATGGCGCTTCCGGGTTCTTTGATAGAAAATTTCCCGCAGAGATTTTCTGCATTGGCAGATTTCCCGGAAGGATAGCCGGTAACTGTATAATTAGCGGAAGAATAATTTTTTCCTGTATAATTCTGTGCGCGGAATGTATGGCGGTTATTTGTAAAGACTGATTTTTTAGTAATAGCATGAGTGTTTCCCATGATAATATACACCTCCGAATTATTATAATACGACATGTAGTTTTCAAAACTACATCTAATATATGCATATATTACACCATTGATACACGGAAATCAACATGAAATTAAAAAAATTTAGACGGTCTTATCTGTAATGGGAAGAGTGGAAAATAAAGAATGATAAAAAATAAAAAACAGCCTGATCTGTTTTAAATTGATCAGGCTGTTTTTTGTTAAAAAATTTTTGTTCCGGTTTTTCCTTTCAGCGCGTCTTTTATCTTATCAAAAGAAGTAATGTAAGCGCATCGACCTTCGCGCTGTTCGATAAAATCTACAGCCGCGCGGAATTTCGGGAGCATATTATAGATGCCGAAATGTCCTTCTTCCATATAATTCTTTGCTTGTTCGGTTGTGATCTCAGAAAGAGGAAGTTCATTATCCTGTCCGTGGTTGATACATACTTGATCAACATTCGTAAGGATAATTAAAAGATCTGCGTCGATTCCTTCTGCCAGTTTTCCGGCGGCAAGGTCTTTCTCGATAACGGCGCTTGCTCCTTTTAAATGATTATCCTGTTCTAAGACCGGAATTCCGCCGCCGCCGGCGGCGATTACAATCTGGTCGGCGTCAAGCAGAGCGTTGACAGCGTCCAGTTCTACGATTTTGACCGGATTCGGAGCAGATACGACACGGCGAAATCCTTTTCCAGGTTCTTCGATCACATAGTTTCCTTTCTTGCGCTCTTCGTTCGCTTCCTCTGCGTTCATGCATCGTCCGAGCACTTTTGTCGGGGTGTAAAATGCTTCGTCATAAGGATCGACGATCACCTGTGTAAGGATTGTACTGACTGTGCGGTAAATACCGCGGTTTAGTAATTCTTCCCGGATGCCGTTCTGCAGATCATATCCGATATACCCCTGACTCATGGCAGAACATACCGACATCGGACAGGCAGTAAATTCGGGATGATTTTTTGCAAACTCATTCATGGCAGTATGGATCATGCCGACTTGTGGAGCATTGCTGTGTGTGATGGCAACCTGAAATCCTTCCTCGATCAGGTCGGCGATACATTTTGCTGTATGTTTTACAGAAAGCTGCTGTTCAGGAAGTGTAGTGCCCAAAGCGCGGTGCCCGAGAGCTATAACAACTCGTTTTTTCATAATTCATCGTCTCCATTCCGTCATCCGTTTGGATGACATACCGTTTTGTTGTGAAAAGATGCGTTCTTCTTTCAGATAAATAGTAATATCGTTTACGAAAAGTTTACTATTATTTTTTTGAAAAATCAATATGAAAGAATGATTGACAAAAGAATATCCAAAAGGAATAAAATGTTTAAAATGACACAGAAAACCGTTTGCGTTTTCTTTGATAATTTTGAAAAATGATTTGTCCAGTTTGGCGCCAGGTAATAGATGAACGCGCATCCAAGCAGAGCAAATGCGGCAGATCCGCCAAGATAGATCCTGCCGTTGAGATTAAGGAAAAATTCACTGAAGTCCCAAAGCCTGCATCCGGTAAAAAATTCCATCGTAAAGCTGAACAAATACTGCAATATTGAAAATACTGCAAAATTAAGGAAGAAAACGGAAACAGGTTTTTTGAGCAGCCGTTTCGACAGCTTAATGATAAAAAGTCCATAAATTCCGTAGAGCGGAAGCCACGGACCGAGTAATAAGCGGACGTCGGAAACTGTTCCGTCACGCATAAGGTGGATGAGCGCTTCAAGAATCCATCCGAAACAAGAAGCGGCGTGGAACAGAAAAATACATGACAAAACGTCATAATTTCGATATACGCGGGCAGAAGGCTTTACCATTTTAGGCTGGACAGAGAAAAGAAAGACGGGGTATTGCTCCGGCTCAAAATAGGAGATCTTCGTATAAGGTCCTTGCGAATCATCGTAAAGCGCTTTGCTGATGAGAAGCTCATCCTCGGAAGGAACGTGTTCCAAATAAGAATCGTTCAGCATTTCGTAGCGCTGGGAACGGGAGAGAACATAGTCTCTGCGAAGGGCTGCATAAAGTTCTGCTTTGCATCCGGTGATATATGGGTTGACAAACAGAAAATCAAGGAGGCCAAGCGTTGCAATGGACAAAAGCTTCCATCCGATAAAAGAACAATCCAGCAGGAACAGTTTCCATTTGTTTTTCTGCATGAGTTGTTTTGACAAAAAGAAAGCGTCTTTTCGGCTTATTTTCGGGTTCTCTGCTAAAATATACGGGATCATCGCATATTCGTAGTGCTTTATAATACCGCCTGCAATGGTAAAATTCCAAAGAAACTGAAAAACAGATCTGCAGAACATTACCCATACTGATGCCGAGAGGCAGCGGAGTTTATACAAGAAGAAAATCTTAGAGATAGAGGTTCTTTTATACTTCCGCGTTTCGAGGAAAAATCTCATTTCCCCTACAATCAGCACATAATTGACGAATAACTGATAGATAAAGGTCACGAGAAGTCCGATAATAAGAAATATAAGCGACGCACTGAACGGTTCAGTGAAGCAGGCGTTGATCGTTCGCAGAGCGTTGAAAAATACAGAAATACTTGCTGAACAAAGATCAATCAAAAAGGAGAACACATGGAACAGCGTATTCTGTAAAAGTTTCAGAAAAGTATTTCCACCGAAAATCAGTCCGATAGTCTCGGCAAATGCTTCCGAATTAGGAATGCTTAAAGAAAATGCGGCATCTGAGTAAGCAGGGCCGGAAAGCTTCTGCAAATTCAAAAAAGTTGTAGATATAGGGTATGCTGTTGTGAGCAAAGAAATAATGAAGCAGACGGACACCATTTTGGTATACGCCTGTTTCATATATGACTTAGAAGCTTTTTTTAAGGTTCTTTGTTTCCACATAGTTATCTCTCCCTAAAGCGGCAGAAAATGTCTGCCGTTTTTGTATTCTTTATGGATGGAGCGCTTCGTGTTCACGGCGGATTTCGCTGAAGCAGTCGAGTGCGTTCCATTTGCTGTTCGTCGGCGTTAATACCGCCTTATATGGAAACGGTCCGGCTCCGCTTTTCCGAAGGGCTGCCAGAACCTGATCCAGTCTGCCGCTGTCAAGTGAGCAGAAGAGAAACATTGTGTCCGGAAGTTCCTCCCCTTCGTAAGTTCCCTCGACCGGGGAAATCTCTTTCATGCCTGCAAGAAATCCGAGAGGCTGGTTGTATTGTTCGCGTTTAATGATCTGAATGCGGATGTGCAGAGGCAGTAAGGCTGACTGAAGTTTCAGAAGCTGTTTTTTCTCCGGCGGATGAAATAATAAAATCGTCTCTTTCATATTTAAAATCCTTTCGTATAGAAATTGTTGTCGGTGTTTCTTTACTGATGTTATTGTATCTCATAAATTGAAAAAAAGAAAGAGAAACGAAAAGACAGGTTTTTCATATAATAAATGAAGAAAATAAAAATGGCGGCGACCGGTATGCGAATCTGTGAATTAAAGGAAAAGGAAGTGATCAACGTCTGCAGCGGGAAACGTCTCGGCTGTATTGCGGATGTGGAAATAAATATATGTACCGGGGAAATCGAGGCGATCATTATACCGGGACCGGGAAAAATCTGTGGTTTTTTCGGAACAGACAGCGAATATGTGATTCCGTTTTCCTGTATAAAAAAGATCGGACCGGATATTGTACTTGTAGAAATTAAAGAAGAAAAATTTTTACAAAAATTTTAAAGCCTGTGATATAATAAACGAGTCATAAGTTGAAAAGAAAAATGATACAGAAACAGAAAAAAGAGAAAGAAAGGCGGAAAGATCATGAGATGTCCATATTGTGGAAATCCGGATACGAGAGTGATAGATTCTCGTCCCGCGGAAGATAAAAACTCGATCAGGAGAAGGCGTTCTTGTGACGAGTGCGGCAGAAGATTTACGACATATGAAAAAGTAGAGACGATTCCGCTCATTGTTATAAAAAAAGATAATAACAGAGAGCAGTATGAAAGATCTAAGATTGAACATGGCGTATTAAGCGCATGTTATAAACGTCCGGTTCCTGCGGAAGCGATCCAAAAGACGATCGATGCCATCGAACTTGAAATTTTTAACCGTGAGGAAAAAGAGATTCCGAGCAGTGAGATCGGAGAGATCGTTATGGAGAAATTAAAAGAACTGGATCCGGTGGCGTATGTGCGTTTTGCTTCTGTATACAGAGAGTTTAAAGACGCAGGTACATTTGTGGACGAGCTTAAGAAATTTCTGCAGTAGATATCGTTATGAGGACATACAAATTAACGATCGCGTATGATGGGACGAATTATCAGGGATGGCAGAGGCAGGCGAACACGGATCGGACGATACAGGGAATCTTAGAGGGAGCTTTGACGCAGTGCACAGGATATGAGGTACAGGCGGACGGCTCGGGCAGAACGGATGCGGGAGTTCATGCACTCGGTCAGACGGTAAGCATTGTTCTTTCGGGAAAAGTGCAGACTGATCTGTTTGTAAGAAAACTGAATGACTCTCTGCCGCCGGATATTCGTATTCTCAATGCGGAACTGGTGAAAAATGGATTTCATGCGCGAAAAAGCGCGACAGGGAAAGTTTACGAATATCGGATCGATACAGGGATGAAGCCGGATGTGTTTACGCGCAGATATTGTTATCATTTCCCGAGGGAACTGGATCTTGCAAGTATGAAAAAAGCGGCGGGATATTTGACCGGAATGCATTCGTTTGCAGCATATACAGACAAAAAAGACGGAAAGTCCGTCAGACGGACGGTTTATGGTATTACGATTACGGAAGAAAAAGGCAAAATACAAGGCAATGGTCAGAATCGAATCGGTATGGGAGATTATGTTGTGATTCGATATGACGGAACCGGTTTTTTGTATCATATGGTGCGAATCCTGACAGGAACTTTGCTTGAAGTCGGAGTCGGGGAGCGCACGGCAGAGAGTGTGAAAGAGGCACTTGACAGTAATGACAGGGCGAAGGCCGGATTTTTGGCGCCGGCAAGAGGACTCTTTTTAAAAGAAGTGCGTTATGAATAACAGGAAAGGGACAGGCAGTGTGCGACCGCCTGTCCCCTTTTGCATGGCGGCGAGCCAAAGTCCGGGCTTGCCAGAGATCTTGGCGACCGCCTACAATCCCCGAATGTGCCTTTTGGCATTTTCGGTGATTAAGGGTTGATTTTTGGGCTAATCAATTTTTTCTCTTTTCATTTTGTTTTAAGATAAAATCCCTGAACGTATTCGTTTCGCATTTTACGACAGACTCTGCGATTGTTTTTTTATCAAGGTCATTTATCTCGATCGTGATCGGCACGATGATATTTTTTTCAGATATGCCCAGAGCTGTAACGGCAGATGTAAAAACTTTTTTTACTATAATGACGCTGTTATTTAATGAGGACATAAAAGTTAAGTCTTGAGCGTTAAAAAGAACAGGTCTGATCGTAACTCTTTGTTGAGAAAATTCTCTTGTAAGATATAGTTTTAATATCTCAAATTCTGATGTTAAATCCGAAACAATAAAAATTTGAACCGGTTCCATAAATTGTTGAATGATAGAAAAAATCTGTAAAGATAAATATTGTAAATGTCCGTCATCAACAGGATAAGGAATGTTGTTTTCTTTTTTCCAGGTGTCAATTATTCCGGTTATACATTGTCGAACCATAAGTTTTGATGAATCGCTTTTGGAGTCAAGATAAAAATGCTTGTCAGGAATGATGCAATGGAGATTAAAGAGGCATTTTTTATAAAAATATATAATGACAGATTTAAATGCATGAGATTGTATAATGGCTGTGCCGTATTGGTCTTCAAATTGTTTGACCAGATTCTTTATTTTAGCGTTTGAAAAAACAATACTGTGAACTAAGTGAATCTCTTTTTGTGTCCATTTATCTGCAAGGATGCAGCTGTTAGTACAACAATATACTAAAAATATGTAATCATAATCATATTCAGAAAAAGTTATGTTTAACTTATTTTCAAGATGTTCCTTTAAATATTTTTTTAATTGAGAAAAATCACAAAGTAATTTTTGATTATCTTTTCAAAAGTTCTTATATGCCGGTATAGCCTATTGTTACAGGCTTTTCCGGCATTTTTCATTGTGGAAGATACTCTCAAATCTTCTTATATCCCCGTATGTTTTTGTGTTCAAAAGTAGTATGTGGAGTAGTAAATTCTCCATTTACTACTATGCAATCAGCCGCTTCATTTCGGTTATTGACGTTTCGGAAGTTGTGTGTGCGTAATAGTTCAGCGTCATATTGATGTTGGAATGTCCCATGATGTATTGCAATGCTTTAGGGTTCATTCCCGCATTTGCTAACGTGGTGCAGAATGTGTGGCGTAAGGTGTGCGGTGTCATTACCTTTGGCAATGCGACCTTTTGCGTTTTGTTGTATTTCCTTACAAGCCCCCGGAACATACTTTCATAGTTGACTGCCACTTTTGGCAAGCCGTTCCGGTTAAGGAACAGAAACTTTGTGTAGCCCTCTAAAATAACAGGCTGTACATATTTCCGTTTATTTAGCACCCGTTGAAATGCTTCCAACACTTTTTCACTCATAGGAATAACCCGGTTGCCGCTTTTCGTCTTAGGCGTTTCCACATAGTAGCCCACATCTGCAATCTTCAAAAGTTGGTGGTCTACATGGATAAGCTGTTTGTCTAAGTCAATGTCAGCTTCCGTCAGTCCGCAGAGTTCCGAAATGCGAAGCCCTGTCCCTAACAGTATGATAATCTCGTCGTAGTATTTCTGATAGACTTTATCATGCTGTACAAAGGACAGAAAAGCCGCTTCCTGCGTAGGGGATAGAGGTTCCTTTGGTTCCGTATCATCTTCAAGGACTGTGTTCAACTGGAAGTCAAATGGATTTTTACGAATACAATCGTCCTGTATGGCTGTGTAAAAGGCAGCCTTTAAGGAACGCTTGTGGTTGTTGATAGTCTTGAAGCCGTAACCTTTTTCTTTCATGCGTAACGCCCATTCCTTTGCGTCGGAGAGCTTCACATTTTCAATCCGGCAGGCTCCAAGTTTATCCTCCTGCAAAATCCGCATGAGCTGTTTTCGCCCCTGCTTTGTACCATGCCGCACATTTGCCCGGTGGCGTATCTGCTTTGCGTAGAGTTGGCAGACCGTCATTTTCTTTCCGATATGGTCGATACCGTCGTCAAGGTCTTTTTGGATTTCTTTCTCTTTTTCCCTCAACGCTATATCGTCGCGCTTTCCTGCCGGGGTTTTGTCCGTAGGCACTAACTTCCAAGAATAAACAAACTGCGGTTTCCCAAAGGTATCTATATATTTGTAGGCATATCTCCCGTCTTTTCTCTGGCTCTCTCCGGTGCGGAGAATACGATTTTTATTATCCCGTCTTTTTTCCGACATCGTTATGCTCCTTTCCATAATGGAAAGAGCCTTGATATGCTTGACTACATTGTACCACATTCAAGGCTCGATTTCACTATTAGATTGCGTCCACCGTATCAATCATTTTTTCAAACTGCTTACGCTTAATCTGAATACGGTTTCCGTTCATCATTACCCAGTCCGGGACGGGATTTTCTTCTGCCAGTTTCCGCAGCTTGCTTTCTCCGATACGGAAATATTTTGCTGCTTCTTCTATGGTAAGAGTGTACTTTTCCCAAATCGGCACGTCGTTATTGTTCAATTTGTCGTCCCCCTTTCTTAATGGGTCAAAAATCAATCTGTAACATAGGCTTTAATCGGACGGCTATTAGCGTAACCTCATGGGACTTGCACCCCTCCGGCGGTCTGCCGAAGCCCTACCCATTGCCTGCGACGCTTCTAACGCTCGGACTATGGCTATAAGGAAGTATCATTATGTATTCTGTACGTTATCGCCCGCAGGCTGCTATCTCTGCTTTACGGTGTGGTATTTCTCGCTCGCTTTTCTATTAAGAGAAAGGTCATGGCGTATCCACCGCATGGCTCGGCACAAAAGGAACGTATCCGATTTGCCTTATACTGCGTCGCCGTTCTATTGCGCCGCTTTCTTTATCAAAGAGCAGAGGGCTGTTCTGCGATATGGAACGGAAAAGGGGGAAGCATTCCAATACCGCGTTGGTTTATTCAGCCCTAAATGTGAGGATTGCCCTCATCAGTTTTGCTTGCAGCCTTTCGCGTATTTCTTCGTCTACTCCAAAATAAACATTTCCTCGCTCATCATAGAGCTTCCGCATGGAAAGACTTGCTATGTAGCCGCTGAAATGCTGCAATACAATCTTCATTGCGTCCGGGTCGCCTTTGCTCGCCGCCAAAATAACGGGATAGGGAACAAGGGCATTTTCCGGGTACTCGGTCGGTTTACCATTCAATCCATTCATCAGCGTTTTCCTCCAAATATTTTTTTAACTGCTCAAAGGAGCTTGTCCTGCGGTACTGTACCGTACTTCTTGAGATATTGAGCTGCTTTCCGATTTCCATATCAGTCAATCCCTCAAAGTAATACAACAGTACAATTTTGCGCCGTTCTTCGGGTAAAGCCCGGATAGCTTCAAGCAGCAGTTTGGGGGGTATTTCTTTTCCTGCCATTTGATAAGACGGCTCTGCTTCTTCGTCTTGAAAATACTTATCGACGGTATAAAGCTGCCGTTCCTCATGCAAGGCAAGGTTGGAAAAAGTAACCTCCCGAACTCTGCGCCGACGAATTTCCTCATGGGCGTTGCACGCTTCATTGTGCAGCACTGATTTACAGAACTTTTGAAACGCACATTGCTTTTCAAATTCCCTGCGATTAGGTGTCATGGTGTTCACCTCCTTTCTGCCGAAAGGCGGTAGTACCTCCCCTTTTCGCGGGATAATACAGGCGACTTTTTGCTTTGCCAAAAAGAGGGCAAAGTTTTTGAAAAATCTTCTGTAAAATGCGAAATGCGCCTGCCTGCAAAATGCAGACAGACGCATAGGAAATAACAGCAGTATTTAATTGATTTGACAGTTCATCTACATAGCCGGAATAACCCGTCGGTGGATAATGGCTTTTTTTGATAGTAACCCATTAGACGGGCATAAGAAAAAGGACATGGCGATACCTCCTTGATACCGCCATATCCTTATAAAAGGGCGACTTTAACACGCCCTCTGTATTCTCACTTTTGAAAAAAGAAAACAGCGGCTTTGATTGTTATTTCAAAACCGCCGTTAGGGTGCTTATATTTTGTTGGCGCATGAAAACTTTCCTGCCAAACAACGGTTTTTTTTATTTACCGTTAATTAGGTAGTTTTCACATGTAATAATAGTTTCGTTTGTTTCTTTGTAGATATACTATTGAAACAATCAGGGTTATCAATTCTGCGATTGGAACAGCTAACCATACTCCATTAACGCCCAAAATTCGGGGCAATGTAAGTAGCAATAGCGTAATTAGCCCAAATGTTCGCAAAAAGGATATGATTGCAGATATTTTTCCGTTAGAAAGAGCTGTAAAAATAGCCGAAGTAAAAATATTTATTCCACAACATAGAAAACTAAATGAAAAAATTAAAAATCCATTTTTGGCAATATTATAAACAGAGGTTCCTATCGGAGAAAAAATATTGACCAAATATGAGCCAAAAAATATTGATATTGCAAAAATCAAAATAGAAACAGTTACTATAAAGTGCAAACAAATCCTAAATACTCTTTTCAATTTTTGATGATTTTGCTCTCCATAGTTATAACTGATAACAGGAGCTATACCCATTGAAAAACCAATATACAAGGTTGTTAATAGGAATTGCGAATAAATAATAATCGTTATAGCTGCAACACCATTTTCTCCAAGTAGCTTTAACATAGTAGAATTAAAGAGAAATGTTGTAACTGCTGCTGCCGCTTGACTAATCATTTCAGAACACCCGTTAAAACAACTTTCAGATAATACGGAAAAACGAAAAACAGGTTTCTTAAATTGCATACTTCCTTTTCCAGTTAAGAAAAAAACTATACCGATTATTGTAGGAATTAAATATCCAATGCCTGTTCCTAATGCAGAGCCTTTAATTCCCATATCAAGCAATACCATAAAAATATAATCCAACAGCACATTGATTGCACCAGCACTAATTGAAAGTACCATGCCGAAACCGGGACGTCCTGCTGTAATGATTAAATTTTGAAATAGTACCTGTAACATACTGGCAGGAGTAAAAAGTAATAATACAAATAAATAGTCTTTGCAATAAGGAAACAATATTTCACTCGCGCCTAAAAAATAAATAATATCATCAAGAAATAGATTTCCAATAATGGCAATCAGTATTCCAAGTATAGCTCCGGAAAATACAATCAAAGTAAAATCCTGTGAAGCGTCTTTTAATTTTTTCTCTCCCATTTTACGGGCAATGATAGCACTTCCTCCCGTTGCAAGCATTGTACCAAGCCCAACAATCAGATTTATAACAGGTGTTACAATGTTGATTGCAGATAAAGCGTCTGTATTTACAAATCGTGATACAAATATCGTATCTCCTATGGTATATAGTCCCATAAAAACCATAGTCAACATAGTAGGGAATGCAAATTTTAGTAAAGATTTAATCGTAAAGTCCTGTGCCAAAGGATTATCCAACATATTATTCATTAGCTGTTTCCTCCCAATTTTCTTTTTGTAGGACAAAACGTTGTGTTGGATAACCAAATTCAACTAATAATTCGGCTTCCGCAAATCCAAGATTTTTGAAAATATTACGGTAGCCTGTATCAGCTTTATCTCCCTCCCGAAAAGTTGTAACGGAAATTTCATCACTTGTTATAAGTAAAGAAATCGCTTTCTTCAAAAAAGCCTGTGTAATTCCTTGTTTTCTGTATTGAGGGTGTATTCCCAAAAAATCAATACTTCCAGTAGCAATAGTTATACCCATAATACCTATGGCAATATCCTTATCTTTCAAAATCAATGCCTGTTTCTTTTGAATACAGTCTTTTAGCTGTTCCACATATTGCTTTTCATCTAGGCAAGGAAATCCGTCCACCACAAGCCTAACTAATTCAATCCATTTAGGAATATCCTCCATAGATGCAAATTGAATTTCTTTTTCTAAATCAATTTTTTCGTCTAATACCATAGGATTTTTATTCAAGATATATCTTAGCTGTAATGGATAAAATTCTTCATCGTTCCTATATTGTCCGGGGGACTTTTTATACATCAATTTGAATATATCGCTAAAAGCCTGTTGACTTTCATATCCCGCAATAAAAGCAATTTCAATAATCGGCTTATCTGAAAAAACCAGTAACTTAGCTGCTTCTGTTAGTTGTCTGCGTTTGACATAATCATGTACTGTCAAGCCTACTGTTTTTGTAAAAATACGATGTAAGTAGTATTTGGAATAGTGAACAGCTTCCGCAACAAGTTCTAAATCGACTTTATCAGATAAATGATTTTCGATATAGTCAATCGCAGCGATAACCTTTTCAATATTGTTTTTCATTACAGCTTCCTCCTTTCTCCCATAGTATATCAAGATGTTATTTTGGTGTTTTCATTATTCTTGCAGTTTTTGTTTCTACCTATTGTCATGTATTGTAAATTAAAACAAATGCAGAACAACTTGTCAATCGCACAAGCAAAATAATATGCTCTATTCAGGTCAACACTATGCTATGTGTAATCATATCTTGAAAGAAAGATGAAATATACAATGTAGTTGGGTGAAATGACTATGAAGCAGAACAAAGAAAAATTTGATTTTAAGGCTTTCGGACAAGCCATTAAAGTAGCAAGAAAAGCAAAGGGAATATCACGCAATCAGTTAGCCGACACGCTGAATATTGCGCCCCGATATATCGCGTCCATTGAGAACAGCGGGCAGCACCCAAGTTTACAGATTTTGTATGAGCTTGTAACCCTGCTTGACGTATCAGTAGACCAGTTCTTTTTCCCGGAGCGGGAACAGGAGAAGTCCACACGCCGCCGTCAGCTCGATACCATGCTTGACACTATGAGCGAAACGGACTTAAAAATCATGTCTGCTACCGCAAAAGGCATAGAGGAAGCCAACAACGATAAGACGGGGGAATAAAGTTCCCTCGTTTTTATCTGCATAAAGTGATTGAAGCGTCGCAGGATTGCGGCGTTTTCTTTTGCGCTTTTTTGGCATACTGGAAGTTTCGTTGTAGTGGTAAGTAAGGAAAAAACTTTCTTAGCAAGCATAGGAAAAGAGTACCCTTTTCCGTATTTTCGCCCTCTTGCCCTGCGGTGCGTCGGTTGAAAATTGCTTGTTGGGAAGTGTCCCAAACCCTCGGAACGGAAAGGAGCGATTGCATGAACGGACGCAAAAGAAAAGTACAAATCAAATTCTATGTAACAGAGGAAGAACGGGCGTTGATTGAGCAGAAAATGAAGCTCGTCCCTACCCAAAACATGGCGGCGTATCTTCGCAAGATTGCCATTGACGGGTATATCATTCAGACAGACCATAGCGATATAAAAGCCATGACAGCGGAGATACAGAAAATCGGGGTCAACATCAATCAGATTGCAAAGCGTGTCAATGCGACAGGCAGCGTCTACCAAGAGGACATAGAGGAAATAAAGGGGGTGCTTGCGGAGATATGGCGGTTACAAAGATTAAGCCTATTAAAAGCACGTTGAGCAAAGCCCTTGACTATATCCAAAACCCGGATAAGACAGACGGGAAAACGCTTGTGTCCTCCTTTGGGTGCAGCTATGAAACGGCAGATATTGAGTTTGAATATACTTTGTCGCAGGCTCGGCAGAAAGGGAACAACTTAGCCTTTCATCTGATACAATCGTTTGAACCGGGAGAGGTGGACTGTGAGAAAGCCCATGCAATCGGAAAGCAGCTTGCCGACGCAACAACAAAGGGACAGCACGAATACGTCCTAACTACCCACATAGACAAGGGGCATATCCATAACCACATCATTTTTTGCGCGGTCAACTTTGTTGACTACCATAAGTACAATTCCAATAAGCGCAGCTACTACGGCATACGGAATATGAGCGATAAGCTGTGTCGGGAAAACGGGCTGTCCGTCGTCGTTCCGGGCAAAGGCAGCAAGGGAAAGAGCTATGCGGAATATCAAGCGGAAAAGACGGGAACAAGTTGGAAAGGCAAGCTGAAAATTGCCGTTGATACGCTTATTCCCCAAGTAGCAAGTTTTGAAGAATTGTTGCAGCGGTTACAGGCAGCGGGCTATGAGATAAAGACGGGAAAATATATCTCCTGCCGCGCTCCCGGACAGGAACGGTTTACCCGCTTAAAAACCCTCGGTGCAGACTATACAGAGGAAGCAATCAAAGAACGGATTGCAGGCAAGCGCACAAAGGCGGCGAAAGCTCCCAAAGAGCAGCGCGGCGTATCGCTGCTTATCGACATTGAAAACAGTATCAAGGCACAAGAGAGCCGGGGCTATGAACAGTGGGCGAAAATCCATAATCTGAAACTGGCTGCAAAGACTATGAATTTCTTGACGGAACATAAGATTGAGCAGTATGCAGATTTAGTCAGTCGGATTGAGGACGTAAATGCGGAAAATGAAAAGACAGCAGACGCATTAAAGGGTGTGGAGAAGCGTCTTGCAGATATGGCGGTGCTGATGAAGCACGTTACCACCTACCAAAAAACAAAAAACGTCTATGAAGCATACCGCAGGGCAAAGGATAAGGACACATACCGGGCAAAGCAGGAAAGCAGTCTGATACTCCATGAAGCGGCGGCAAAGGCATTGAAAGCGGCGGGCGTTACCAAGCTCCCCAATCTTGCCGCCATGCAGGAAGAATACGGGAAACTCCAAGCGCAGAAAGAAGCTCTTTACGCTGATTATGGCAAACTGAAAAAACAGGTCAAGGAATACGACGTTATCAAACAGAACATAGACAGTATTTTAAGACTGGAAAAAGAACCGGAACGGGGCAGGGAAACCGAACGCTTACAGTAGAAATATCTATAAAAGCGTGGTAGGATAAAGGTATTCCAATATAGACAGGAGCGTGAAAACATGGCAGACCAAACGATACCCGATTATGAAACCATACGCGCCGCCGTTACCGGAGAAACATGGGCGGTGGAAAAGGTGCTTATGTGCTACAAGGACGAAATCGACAGGCAGGCAACTGTAAAGAAACGTCAACCGGACGGAACATTCAAACTGGAAATTGATGAAGATATGCGCCAGTATATCACAATGAAGCTGATAGAAGCCCTCCCCAATTTCCCCTTGAAGAAATGGAAAGAGAGGAAAAAAGAAATCGGGACAAAAAATCATAAAAAGGTAGACGGGAAGCTGCTGCGGACAGATAAGCAGTTCCGACATTTGAAACAACGGCAAAAAGAAACTATCAGTACATGGCTTTATGAAGAATACCGCCGCCTTTGGATAGAAAAGGGACAGGAGCCGCATAAACGCAACAACCGGGAAATCGTTGCCGCTGTTATGGAACGGATAGAAGCTGCGGGGATATGGCTGCCGGAACAGGAAGTAACAAAATATTTTTACCGCAGGAAAACCCATTACCGGAACCG
Organism: Mediterraneibacter sp.; assembly: GCF_030825015.1. NCBI lineage: Bacteria > Bacillati > Bacillota > Clostridia > Lachnospirales > Lachnospiraceae > Mediterraneibacter > Mediterraneibacter sp. The sequence goes on from NZ_JAPJQP010000015.1 coordinate 44,734, forward strand.
GATAGAAAAAGAATTACAGCCGAAGCCGGAAATGCAGGATAAAGACAGTCAGACACAAAAAGAACAGGGCGTAGGAAGCCAGTAATGACCTCCCGCACCCTGTTCTTTTATAGGTACTGATTTTAAATTGTTACGCAGTAGAACCCTGATTTCAAGGGAAAAGGTATTCTGTATCGCCTATGCCAGTTTCACGCCGTTTATGCCCTGTAAATCAAGGCTTTTTTCGCCCTTATTGCG
>NZ_JAPJQP010000016.1:0-38942 GCF_030825015.1 Mediterraneibacter sp.
TTTGGGAAGATTTGACTATTCCAGAATTACAATTTACGGAAACTCAAGGTCAATATTGTTTCCCGAAAGTTTGACAGTTGAATAAATAAAAATCACCTTGCAGACCTTATAAAACCTGCATTTTCATTGCTTTTTTGATTTCTTCATTTTCGTTTCACTCTTAAAAGAATCTTTTATATCGGTTCTGCAATGATTTTCTAGCATCTGCATATACTATATAAAATACTTTCCCGCTTATGAAAGGAGACTTGTTATGCTTACTTCCCATAAACTTTCCGGCAAACACATCTTTATCACCGGATTTCTGTTCACAGCTGTCCTTGGTACACTGTCGCATTTTTTCTATGAATGGTCCGGCAATGCAACGCTCATCGGACTTTTCTGTCCTGTAAGCGAATCTGCGTGGGAGCATATGAAACTTCTGTTTTTCCCGGCTCTGCTCTACTGTCTCCTTCTCAAATATATATGGGAAAAAGAAAGTCCGAACATCGTTTTGCCGATCTTGTCCGGCATTCTGACCGGAACAACGTTCATTCCTATTTTGTTCTATACTTATTCGGGAACACTCGGCTTTACGGTTGTTTGGATTGATATTGCCATCTTTTACATTTGTACCGGCATCACGTTTGTCATGGCTTCCAATTTGTACCATTCGCAATCACCGGAAGTGCCAAGAGGCACATTCCAGGATTGTAAGCGACCGCCCTTGCAAAAAGCAGAACGATTTCGCACTTTTATATACGGATTGACCTTGCTGTACGCGATCCTTTTCTTTGTATTTACCTTCACCCACCCTGATCTCGCTCTGTTTCAAAATCCCTGATTTTTATATCCCTTTTCCTTACATCCGCTCTATCTTCCCGGCCATTTTCCATCCGCTGAAAGAGGAAGCTGCTTTCCGTCGAGAATAGCGCTTTTCAAAACGTCTTCTGTATCGTACACAAGCTTCAGAGAAAAGAAATCGCAGTCTTCCTCTAACAGATCAAAAAAGATCTTGTCCCCTTCCCACAGTTCCAGTGTATCGGTCTTAGACTTTTGTACCCATTCCAGTTCTCCTTCATCACAGGCGATCGGTTCTCCTTCAAATCCATCCGCCGTATAAAGAGACATGTATTCTACAATATCCTCCCCATAAACAAATGTCACGATTCCCCTGTAAGCCCACGAAGTCAGCGTGTATCCTGTTTCTTCTTTCACCTCTCTAAGGAGACATTCTTCCGGACTTTCCGCATATTCAAAATGTCCGCCGACACCGATCCACTTATCTTTATTTACGTCATTTTCCTTCACTGTACGGTGAAGCATCAAGTATTTTTCATCTTTTTCTATATAACACAATGTACTTAATTTTGTCATAATCATGCTCCTCATCTTTTTGCCTGTTCGCTTTTTTCATTGCAGATCCCGGCGCTTTCAGATCTTCCGCTATCCTGCCTCCAAACTGCGATTCGTACAGATGTCTGTAAAATCCATCCGCAGCCATCAGACTTTCATGATTTCCCTGTTCGATAATCTCACCGTCTTTCATCACAAGGATCACATCTGCCTCTCGGATCGTTGACAGTCTGTGCGCCACAATAAATGTTGTCCTGCCTTCCATCAGTTTCGCAAACGCTGCCTGTATCTTCACTTCCGTCCTTGTATCAATCGAAGACGTCGCCTCGTCAAGGATCAGCATAGGCGGTCTGCACAGCATAACACGAGCGATACACAGAAGCTGTTTCTGTCCCTGAGACAAACCGCCTCCCTCCTCCGTCACCCATGTGTCATATCCGTCCGGCAGTCTTTGGATCACATTATGAATATAGGAGGCTTTCGCAGCTTCTATCATTTCCTCTTCAGATGCATCCGGTCTTCCGAGAAGAATATTCTCCCGGATCGTTCCTGTTTTCAGCCATGTTTCCTGAAGCACCATTCCGTATGCGCTGCGCAGACTGTTTCTTGTAATATTTCTGACATCTTTGCCCTCCACGCAAATGCATCCGCTGTCTGTATCATAAAACCGCATCAGCAGATTGATCAAGGTTGTTTTTCCACATCCAGTCGGTCCGACAACGGCAATGCGTTGTCCGGGCTCAACTTTCAAATTAAAATCTGTAATCAGTTTCTGTCCCGGCGTATAAGAGAAATTAACATGCTCTGCTAAGACATGTCCGCTGACATCTGTCAAAACAGCCGCCTCTTCCGGTTCCTCCGGCTGTGGGATTTCTTCGATCAAGTCGAAAATGCGTCCGGCGCATACAACTGCATTTTGAAACTCTGTCACAACACCTGATATTTCATTGAAAGGTTTTGTATATTGATTTGCATAACTCAAAAATCCGGTCAGTTGTCCTACTGTCAACGTTCCGTTTACAACGGCAAACGCGCCTGCGATGCCGACTCCTGTGTACACCAGACTGTTTACGAAGCGGGTCGCCGGATTCGTAACCGATGAAAAAAAAGTTGCCCTCAAATATGCGTTTCCTAATTTTTCATTGATTTCATCAAACCGTTCTGTCACTTTTTCCCCTTGCCCGAATGCCTGTACGACCTTTTGATTGCCGATCATTTCGTCGATCAGTCCGGTCTGTTCTCCCCTGATCTCAGACTGAAGCCTGAACATGGCAAAGGTCTTACGTGCGATAAAATTTGCAACAAAAAAGGAAACAGGAGTAATCAGGACGACAACGAACGTAATCTTCACATTTATGGACAACATAAAACATAACGTGCCGATAATCGTCGCCATCCCTGTAAACAGTTGGGTAAATCCCATCAACAGTCCGTCTGCAAACTGATCCACATCTGCGATCACACGGCTTACTACCTCTCCGTAAGGGTGACTGTCAATGTATTTCAGCGGAAGGATCTGAATCTTTCGAAATGCTTCGTTCCTTACGTCCTGAATCACCTGATACGTCATTTTGTTATTGCACACATTCATCAGCCATTGTGCCAAAGAGGTAAGCGCCGTACATATTCCGATCTGAATCATAATCCGAAACACCCCGGAGAAGTTTACCGCTCCTTCCCCGACAATCTCATCCACTGCGTAGCCGATCAGTTTCGGAATATACAGTGTCAGCGCGACACTGATCCCTGCCAATAAAATTGAAAAAACAACGAAGATCCTGTATTTACCGAGATGCCTGAATACTTTTTTCAATATTTCACTGCGGTTTGTTTTCTGATTGTTTTCTTTTTTTCTTTTAAGCATGTAAAACCGCCTCCTCCGGGAACTGAGAATAATAGATCTCCTGATATGCCGGACAGCTCTCCATCAATTCTTCATGCGTTCCGACTGCTGCCGTTTCCCCATCTTCCAGCACAATAATCTGATCTGCATATCGAACCGATGCCGCCCTTTGAGAAACAAGAAATACGGTCGGGTTTTCTTTCATATTTTTAATTGCATCGCGAAGCGCTGCATCAGTTGCAAAATCGAGCGCCGACGCGCTGTCGTCCAATATCAGAATATCCGGTTTTCTCACAAGCGCTCTTGCAATCGTCAAACGCTGTTTCTGTCCGCCTGACAGATTTCTTCCGTTTTGCTCTATCATAAAATCAAGTCTTCCGGGTTTTGAGTCAACAAACTCTTTCGCCTGCGAGATTTCAAGCGCTTCTTCCAATGTTTCTTCCGATGCACCTTCATCTCCCCACCGAAGATTATCCTCAATCGTTCCTTTAAACAGAACCGCTTTTTGAAGGACTGTGCCGATATGACTCCGCAGACTTTCAATCTCATATTCTTTTACATTATGCCCGAAAACTTTCACTTCTCCTTCCGACGCATCATAAAATCTCGGAATCATGTTTACGATCGAGGATTTCCCGGAACCCGTTCCTCCGATAATGCCGATCGTCTCTCCAGGCATCGCCCGAAACGATATATCCTTCAAAGAAGCTGCTCCCGCATTGTTATATGTCAGCGATACATGCGAAAATTCTACTGCCGGAATTGTTTGTTCATTTGAAAGCGCCGCTTTCTTTGAATAGGAATAAAGTTCCTTCTCTTTCGGAAAATGTTCGGCACACAAAATGTTTCCTGATTTCATCTCCGGTTTTACTGACAAAACCGCTTCGATCCGCTTCCCACAGGCAGCCGCCTTCGTCACCGTAATGATCAGATTCGCCAGCTTTACAAGTTCTACAAGGATCTGAGACATATAATTGACAAGCGCCACTACCTCTCCCTGAGTCAAACTTCCTATATTTACTCGGATCGCCCCAATATAAATAAGCGCTATGATGCCTCCGTTTACAATGATATACGTCAACGGATTCATAAGCCCGGAAATTCTTCCGACGAATTTCTGCTCCTTTGTGAGCAGGCGGTTATTTTCTTCAAAAGCATCCTTTTCCTGTTCTTCCTTATTAAATGCACGGATCACCCTCACTCCAATAAGATTTTCCCGCGTTTTTAAAAGGATTCCGTCCAAATAGGACTGCACCTTTTTATAAAGAGGCATTGTGATCATCATAATGCCAAATACAACAACCGACAAAAGCGGAATAACTACAACGAAAACAAACGCCGCTTTGACATCCACCATAAACGACATGACCATTGCTCCGATCACAATAAACGGGGAACGCAAAAAAAGACGGAGAACAAGATTCACTCCTGCCTGCGTCTGATTGACATCACTTGTCATGCGCGTCACAAGCGTTGAACTCCCGATCTCATCCATCTCCGAAAAACCCAAATGCTGAATATGTGCAAACAACGCATGACGCACCCCTGTTCCGAACCCCGCCGCGGCTTTTGCAGAAAAGTACTGTGCGGTCAGAGAACAAATAAGCCCGATGATTCCAAGCGCAACTAAAACCAGACACATTTTCACAATATATACCCTGTCTTTGTGTGCAATTCCAATGTCAATAACCGATGCCATAACAAGCGGTACGAATAGTTCAAAAGACGCTTCCAGCATCTTAAACAAAGGTGCCAGAATCGTCTCTTTCCTATAATTTTTCAAATAAATAAGAAGTGATTTCATGTCATTTTCTCCCGGTCAGTTTCTTTCACTGATTATTCTGCACATTTTTCGTAAGTCTATCAATCTACACTGATATCTTACTGCATTCTTCTCATTTATTCAACCAAACCGATACATCATATCGGAAGACTGTCGCGAAGACACAACGCCCCCGAGGATGTTACGTCATTGTCACAGATTTCTATCCTTTTTATCTGCTCTGCTGTGTTCAGAACATTCAGTTGATATTCAGCAATTTCCTGTAAACTCTTAAATCGCTCTTCCTTCCCTTTTCCCTCTTTAATCATCTGTGCATTATGAGATTCCAGGTTAGAAAGTACTGTCAATTCGTTAATGGTGGCAAAATCTCTGACATTACTCTTTTTTGCCAATTCTGGATTGGCTTCTCTCCATGCTTTCGCTGTAAATCCAAATAGTGCCACGTTTAATATGTCTGCTTCTTCTGCATATGCCAACCACTGTAGATTTTCCATATAATTTATCTGTGGAAGCAAATAATTCTTCACTGCATCTGTCTGAATCAAATAATTACTTTTGCTGAGAAAACGTTTCGCATTCCATTCTATCTGTCTCGAGTTGTTTTCTTCTTCCTTCAAGCGTTGGAATTCTTTTATCAGATATAATTTAAACACCGGACTAATTGCAGATGCAAACTCAAAAGCAAGATCTTTATGGGCGAAAGTTCCTCCATACTTTCCACGTTTTACATGTAATCCTATAGCGTTTGTTTTATTAATCCATTCAGAAACACTGGGAGTAAATGTCAATAATCCCGCTTGCTTTTTAAAGTGTTCAGATTCGAACACTTTAAAATCCGGATTATATATTTGTTCCCATACAGACAGATATTCTAATGTTCCACGATTTCTCAACCAATTTCGCACTACATCTGCCGCTCTGGCAGAATTTGACTTTGCCTTTGCAATATCTGTAATGCAGATATAATCATCTAATTCTTCTTTTGAAATAGTAATTTTTACATTTTGAACATCTATAATTCTGTTTTTCATGCATTATCCCCTCTTCTCATAAGCATATCCTCTCTTACAATCCCCGTTTTATCTGCAGTACTTCTGCATATTTCAAAAAACGATTATACAAATATTTATTTTCCTTTATGTTCTTTACGATCTCTACTTCTATTTCTGTTTCCCCTTCTAAGCGATACAAGTCACAAACTGAACGTTCAATATCATAAATATTATATGTTCCAAACTCCGTTTCTTGTTTTCTTATTCCAATATTAAAATTTCTATTTGAAAAATAATGCCTTTGTATCTTAAACTCCATTTTCATCATACTTCGATCTGTTCTTTCTGTGGCTACAGATAAGTAATTTGGTTCAGCAGACAATACTCCCTGATAGTAAAGTGCACTATTCATACAAATAACTGCATCAGGATTGCTTAGACTCACTTCGATACATTTATAATCGAATGGCTTCTTACATTGTTTACCTGAAAGCCAATAATGTCCATAGCACACCTTTTGTAAATAACCTTCATTCACTAAAGTGGAAATCTGGCGATTGGAAAATCCTTCTGCCAAAAGATCTCTTGTTTCTACATAACCTCTGTATTTTCTATATAATGTTTCGATTTTTATATATGTATTCTCTCTCATATTTTCCCCAATGCATTTCTTATTACACATAATATTGCATTTTTTCTTACACATGTCAATATTATTTTTAAAATGGCAGACTATCCCTCACACACAGCGCACCATATCCAAGCAGAGCGTTCGGCCACCGCTCATATCCCGCAAGCTGTCTCGCTCCCCGCCTCAGATACGCCTTCACCTTTTCCCCATAGAGATACGGATCGTTTCCTCTGACAATCCCCCATTCCATCAAAAGCGCCGCGCTTCCTGTTACAAATGGAACTGCAAAAGATGTTCCGCTGAACGCCTGATATCCCCCGCCCGGGACGGGAGCCATCACACGTACACCGGGTGCAGCTATATCAGGTTTCAGCACATTTTCCCCTTCATATGCCCCTGCCGGTCCCCGCCCTGAAAAATCAGCATAAGAAAACGTTCTGGCATCATAAGCAGCCACGGTCACTGCAAGGGATGCCGTAGAAGGGATCGTCAATGTCGACATACTATTCGGTTTCAGAAATGCTGTACCGACATTCAACGCTGACTGCGCCGGAAGCCACATCTGATATTCCCCTCCCACAATGCGTCCCGGGGTCAGGACGATCTTCCATACTCCGCTTTCCACATATTGATTTCTCGGAAGCAAAGAGAGATAGATTTCCTGTTTTACACTATAAGGTTTCGGCTCTCCATAATAAACCAAAAGTTCTGTATCTCCGAGCACATACCGCTGCGCCCCTAAAAATTCATCAAACACTCCTGTCTGTTTTCCCGACGGGCTAATCACCGTAACTCCAATCTCATCAACATACGATTTCCATATTTGAACACTTAATGTCGGTTCTCTTTGCTGAACGGCAAACTCTACTGTCTCCGGCATCTGGGAGCGCACGACTCCCGCCGCATGTCCTGCCGTCGTCCCCTCGTTCCCGCTCCCGATGCAGATAACATTTTTCCACATATCTGCAATATCATTTAAAAACCGTTCTACAAGAGAAGTTCCGTCATGAGAGCCATATGTGTTTCCAAAGCTGATATTAATCGCAACAGGACGACGAAGTTCCATTGCTTTACGAATAACATAATCCACTCCTCGCATCAATTCTGTTGTCCTTGGAAATCCGCCTTCTCTCGGCGCTCCCATTTTCACAACAATCAATTCTGCCTCCGGAGCAGCTCCGCGGAATCTGCGGCCTTCGCTGCCAGAACCATTTCCTGCGGCGATTCCTGCCACCGCAGTTCCGTGACCGCTGATATCCGCTGTTTTCACCATCTGTCTGCGCGTTTCTCGGTCTTCTTCTGCCAGCGCGGCATTAATCTGCTCCCGCGTATACTCTGCCCCTGCCGAATATCCCAGCGGCGGCGTTCCTTCGGCAGCCTGATCCCACAGAGACACAATCCGCGTTGTTCCATCTTCATTTCTGAAATCAAAATTCTCATAATCAATCCCGCTGTCAACAATCCCGATCAGCGTTCCTTCCCCTCGTAAAGACAGCGGTGTCTCTTGCACAACATTGATGCACGACACTGCCCGCCCTACATCCGCCTGAAAATACAAACTTTTCGGTTTTTCTACAAACTCCACTTCAGGAAGCTGCGCCATCTGTTCAATCCGTTCCTCTTCTATCAAGACAATCGCATATCCGTTTAGAAGTTCTGTAACTGAACGCGCTGTTTGTCTGATCCCTTCAATCGATCCCGAATATTTCACGATCAGTTCCCACACATTTTCTTCTCTGTCATATCCAACATCCAGTTCTTCTGACCTTCGGCGTTCTCCTTCGTTCGCATCCAATGCCAGATTTAATAGATTCTCCAGTTTTTGACTCATTCATCCCCCTGAACAACTGCGTTTTTCCTGCACAGTCTTTCCTGCACATACTTTTTTCATTATATGTATATGTCGCTACAGGAACAACATCTACCGGATTCTTATAAGAAATTTATAAACCTATCCTAAATCCTCTCATCAGCATGTTCCCCCGAGCAGTTTAAACAGCCGTTTTGCCGCTTCTTTTGTATCTTCCGCAGATCCGAATGTAGAAAACCTGAAGTACCCTTCCCCACAGGCTCCGAACCCTTCGCCCGGTGTTCCTATTACCTGAATCTCTCTGAGAAGATAGTCAAAAAACTCCCAGCTTCCCATTCCGTTCGGACACTTCATCCAAATATACGGCGCATTTTTTCCTCCGCAGTACCAAATTCCGAGCTGATCCAGCGTCTCCATCAACACTTTTGCATTTTGCTTGTACACCTGAATATTCTCGTGAATCTGTTTCTGTCCTTCCTCTGTAAAAACTGCCGCTCCGCCTTTTTGGATAATATAGGAAACGCCGTTTGTTTTCGTCGTTCGATTCCGCACCCACATTTCATTCAGATTCATTCCGCTCCGATTCAAGGCTTTCGGAATAATCGTATAACCAAGTCTTGTTCCGGTAAACCCTGCCGTCTTTGATAAAGAACAGATTTCGATCGCACATGTCTGTGCTCCCCGCAATTCAAAAATACTGTGAGGAAACGTTTCTTCTTCTATAAATGCCTCATATGCCGCATCAAAAAGGATCACAGAACCATTCTCATTTGCAAAATCCACCCACGCCTGAAGTTGTTCCTTTGAAAAGACAGCTCCTGTCGGATTGTTCGGCGAACACAGATAGATCAGATCTGCCCTTGTTTCACTGTCCGGTACCGGCAGAAATCCATTCTTTTCTGAAGATGTCAAATGAATGATCTTCCTGCCTGCCATTATATTCGCATCTACATAAGCTGGATAAGATGGCTCAATTACAAGAGCGGAATCCGAACGGTCAAACAGATCCAAAAGATCGCCCAGCTCATCGCTTGCTCCACTTGAGACGAAAACTTCTTCTGCCGACAGCGATACCCCTCTCTTCTTATAATAATCTGCAACCGTTTCTCTTAAAAAGGGCGCTCCGCACTCCGGCATATATCCGTGAAAACTTTCTTTTGACGCCTGATCTTCCACCGCTTCATGAAGCGCATTAATCACAGCGTCACACAGCGGAAGCGAAACGTCTCCTATCCCCATCCGCAAAAGTTTTGTTCCGGGATGTTCCTGTTCATAAGCCTTTGTTTTCTGTGCTATATTATAAAAGAGATAAGAATCCTTTAACTCTCCATAATGCATATTCGGTTTAATCATTTTCTTTTTTCTCCCTTCCACCTGATCTTTTAATGTCATTTTTCTTTTTACATCCCTTTATATCCCTTTTGAAACGCCTTTTAAAAGTTTCCCTTCAAACCGATCTTTACGGGTATCTTCCGGTATCTGCGTCGGATATCTTCCATGAAAACAGGCAGCGCAATACGCTTGACTCCCGATCAGCTCTCCCAGTTTTTCCACTTTAAGATACGCCAGTGTATCCGCCTCTATCATCTTAGCGATCTCTTCCGTGCTGTGATGACTGGCGATTAGATTTTCCTCTGAATCAATATCTGTTCCGTAATAACACGGATGAAGAAACGGCGGCGATGAAATCCTCATATGGATCTCTTTTGCCCCTGCGTCGCGCAGAAGTTTCACGATCCGCTTGCTTGTCGTGCCTCTTACGATAGAATCATCGATCAGCACGACTTTCTTTCCTTCTATCACGCTTCTCACCGGACTTAACTTAATCCGAACCTGATCCATCCTTTCTTTCTTGCCCGGGAAGATAAAGGTTCTTCCGATATATTTGTTTTTGATCAGACCAATCCCATAAGGGATGCCTGATTTTCGTGCATATCCCAAAGCGGCGTCCAAACCGCTGTCAGGAACACCAATCACGATATCCGCGTCCACCGGATCTGTTTTTGCCAGTAATTCTCCTGCTTTCCTGCGCGCCTCATGCACAGATACTCCGTCAATAGTCGAATCAGGTCTGGCAAAATAAATATACTCAAAAATGCATGTTGTTTTCTTCTGTTTCCCACAATGTTCCTTCCTGGATTCCACACCATTTTCCGTAAATACCAAAATCTCTCCCGGCAGTACGTCCCGAATAAACTCTGCTCCGACCGCCGCCAGCGCACAGCTTTCCGATGCCGCCACATAAGTTCCATCCGGCATCCGACCATAACAAAGAGGTCTGAACCCATAGGGATCCCGCGCGGCGATCATCTTTGTCGAAGACATTAAGATAAGGGAATATGCACCTTCCAGCAAATTCATTGTATTGCTTACCGCCTCTTCGATACTCGGTGTCATAAGTCTCTCCCTCGTGATCACATAAGCAATCGTTTCTGTATCACTTGTCGTATGAAAGATTGCTCCCGACAGTTCCAGCCTGTCGCGCAGTTTTAACGCATTCGTCAAATTGCCGTTGTGCGCCAGCGCCATTTTGCCCTTTTGATGATTAACTTCGATCGGCTGGCAATTCTTCCTCGTATTCCCTCCGGTCGTTCCGTATCGTACATGTCCGACCGCTATATTTCCCTGTGGAAAATGTCCTGGCGTATCTTTTGAAAACACTTCGCTGACAAGTCCCAGATCTTTATAAGCGAAAAAATCCCCGTCATCATTTACAACGATCCCACAGCTTTCCTGCCCTCTGTGCTGAAGTGCATAAAGTCCATAATAAACCAATTCTGCCACACTTTGTTTCTTTGTTCCCATCACACCGAACACACCGCATTCTTCATGAACAGCCATCTTTTTATGTCCTCCTGTTATCTCGCCGAATCCGCATCATCGGCCGGAATGGATTTTGCCTGATTTAATGCCGCAGTAATAAATCCTTTAAACAACGGATGCGCCTGATTCGGGCGGCTTTTGAATTCCGGATGAAACTGTACGCCGACAAAAAACGGATGATCCGAAAGTTCCACCGTCTCTGCCAGCCTGTTATCCGGCGATGTGCCGCTGATCACAAGCCCCGCCATCGTCAGTTCTTCCCGATACTTATTATTCAGTTCATACCGATGGCGATGACGTTCCCGAATCTCGCTTACGCCGTAACATTTTTCCAGCATCGTCCCTGCTTTAATGCTGCAAGGATAACTTCCAAGCCGCAATGTTCCGCCCTTATTGATCTCTTCACTTTGACCCGGCATGAAATCAATCACCTTATGGGCGCACTGTTCGTCAAATTCTCCTGAATGAGCATCCTGAATCCCTGCTGCATTTCTCGCAAATTCAATCACCGCAATCTGCATACCGAGGCAAATACCAAAATAAGGGATTCTATTTTCGCGGGCATATTTTGCCGCTAAAATCATCCCTTCAATCCCACGATTTCCAAAACCGCCCGGAATAATAATGCCATGAAGCCCCTGCAGAAGTTCATCGACATTTTCCTTCGTAATATTTTCCGAATCGATCCAATGGATCTTTACAAACGTGTTCCGCTCATAGCCCGCATGGTTCATTGCTTCTGCCACTGACAGATATGCGTCATGAAGCTTTATATATTTTCCGACTAATCCGATATGTACTTCTTCTGAACGATTATGAATCCGTTCTACCATCTGTTCCCATTCCGTAAGATCTGGTTTCGGAGCATCTATATGAAGATTTCTGCATACGACAGATGAGAAATTCGATTTTTCCAACATCAGAGGCGCTTCGTAGAGATTCGGCAGCGTCCTGTTCTCGATCACACAATCCGGCTTCACATTACAAAACAAAGAGATTTTCTGAAAAATAGATTCTTCCAGCGGCTGATCAGATCGAAGAACGATAATATCAGGATTGATTCCCATTCCCCGAAGTTCTTTTACCGAATGCTGCGTTGGTTTTGATTTATGTTCCTCTGATCCGCTCAAATACGGAACTAATGTGACATGAATGAACAAGCTGTTCTCTTTGCCTGTTTCCAGTGAAATCTGCCGTACCGCCTCCAGAAAAGGCTGAGATTCAATATCTCCGATCGTACCGCCGATCTCCGTGATCACCACATCCGCGTCTGTCTTTTTCCCTACCCGGTATACAAACTCTTTGATCTCATTTGTAATATGCGGGATCACCTGTACCGTAGACCCGAGATATTCCCCTCTTCGTTCTTTATTCAGCACGTTCCAGTAGACCTTTCCGGTTGTCAGATTCGAATATTTATTCAGATCCTCATCAATAAACCGCTCATAATGACCTAAGTCCAAATCTGTCTCTGCACCGTCCTCAGTCACATACACTTCTCCATGCTGATAAGGACTCATTGTGCCGGGATCTACGTTAATATATGGATCCAGTTTCTGAGCCGCCACTTTCAGTCCTCTCGCTTTTAACAGCCGCCCCAGCGACGCTGCCGTTATTCCTTTTCCCAAACCGGACACAACGCCTCCGGTCACAAATATATACTTCGTCATAATATTTCCTTCCTTACTTTCCACTATCCCCATAATTTGAGAGCACCCTTGCCGAAGGATCGTTCACATCGCATCCCACCCATTCCTTATTCGGCATCCAAAAATCAACGATCATCTCTGCCTGACCAGGATAATACTTTTCAAAAATTTCTCGATATAATAAGGACTCTTTTGTAAACGGTGTGGCGTAAGTATATTTTCGACGTAACTGTTCATATTCCTCATCTGTGTACTTATCCCGCGCATATTCTTTCAAATAATCTACCATTGAATGTCCCACCGCATCTGAGAATGCCGCCTTCTCTCTCCAAAGGATTTCCTCCGGAAGATAACCGTCTTCCTCAAAGGCATGGCGAAGAAGATATTTCCCCTTCCCGTAAGTATTCATTTTCAATTTCGGGTCTACCGACATTACATATTTCACAAAATCCAAATCCCCAAACGGGACTCTGGCTTCCAGCGAATTGACGGAAATACAACGGTCTGCCCGCAAAACGTCATACATATGAAGCTCCTTGATCCGCTTTTCGGATTCCTTCTGAAAAGCATCTGCATCCGGCGCAAAATCGGTATACTTATATCCGAATAATTCATCCGAGATCTCCCCTGTCAAAAGGACACGGATCGGCGTCTGCTCATGAATCGCTTTACATACCATATACATCCCGATCGATGCGCGGATCGTCGTAATATCATAAGTTCCCAATATACGGATCACTGTTTCCAAGTCCGAGATCACCTGCTCCGGCGTCATATAGATCTCCGTATGGGCGCTTCCGATATAATCTGCAACTTGTCTTGCATACTTCAAATCAATGGCATCTTCACTCATCCCGATGGCAAACGTCTGGATCGGCCTGCTGCTTTTCTTTGCCGCAATGGAGCACACAAGAGACGAGTCCAATCCTCCTGAAAGCAAAAAACCGACCTTTGCATCGGCTACAAGACGTTTTTCCACACCGGAAACTAATTTGTCATGGATCTTCCTGCAGACAGTTTCCAGATCATCGTGGCATACCTCCTCTGCCTTTGCAATGTCGCAATAACAGATAAACTGACCGTTTTTATAATAATGTCCGGGCGGAAACGGCATGATCTTATCCGTAAGACCTACCAGGTTTTTCGCTTCACTGGCAAAAATAACAGCTCCGTCTTTATCATACCCGTAATAGAGCGGACGGATGCCGATGGGATCTCTCGCCGCAATAAATTCTCTTGTATCAGCATCATACAGAATACAGGCAAATTCTGCATCCAGCATTGCGAACATCTCTGTTCCGTATTCCCGATACATCGGCAAAAGAATCTCGCAATCTGACTCACTTTCAAAAGAATACTTTTCTGAAAGACTTTCTTTTAATTTCTCAAACCCGTAAATCTCCCCATTGCAGACCACATAACTGTTTCCCAACTGAAACGGCTGCATTCCGGAAGGAGTAAGCCCCATGATCGCCAGCCTGTGAAATCCAAGGATTCCATCTTGAACTTCGACTACCCTGCTGTCATCAGGACCTCTTGACACCGTTCTTTGAAACCCTTCCATAAAAATATCAAAAGCAGCATTGCTGCTGCAATAACCCATAATAGAACACATATAAATTTACCTCCGTAAACCTAAGTCATCCGGAAATATTGGTTCTGCAAACAGCGCTGCGCGGCTCTTACTGACCCGCGCTCGCTGTAGGCATCACCTGCAATATTCCGGTTTTCCTTTCTGAACGCCGCATCCCAATACATGAGATACGTCATACTCATTCCTTCTTTCTGTATCCATCCTGGCTATTTTACGCCAAACAATAAATCTCCATAGGTTGGGAACGGCCAGTATTTCTTTGCCGTCACAGTTTCTGCCTCGTCACAGGCAACTCTTAGTTCACTCATTTTACTGAGAGCGATATCACGGATCATATAAGATTGCTCTTCGATTGCCTGAACGTCCTGTATCTTCATGACTGCTTCGTCCAGTTCTTCTGCCTTCACCGCGATCTGTTCTTCCAGTCTTGCCAATTTCTTCAATAAACCTGTCTCATAACTGCATGGCAGAGAAGCATCAACCGACTTTTTCGCCGCAGCCGTATTCGCCAGTTCCAAAGCATATGCGCTTACCGCAGGAGCTATCTCTGTCTTCGCCATATCGATCATCGTATTTGCTTCGATCAGTACAGTCTTGCAGTAATTATCCAACATAATCTCACACCTTGATTTCAGCTCTGCCTCAGAAAATACTTTATGAGATGTCAGCATCCGGACATTTTTCTCATCAAGCAGATGCGGCATACAATCCGGCGTTGTCCGATAATTGAGAAGACCTCTGTTTTCCGTCGCTTCTTTGATCCATGTATCATCATATCCGTTTCCATTGAAAATAATATGTTTGTGATCCTTAATCGTCTTACGGATCATTTCATGCAAAGTCTCTTCGAAGTTTTCCGCTTTCTCCAGTCTGTCTGCATAAATCTTCAGGCTCTCTGCCACTGCGCTGTTGAGCATAATGTTTGCACATGCGATACTGTTTGAAGAACCAAGCATACGGAATTCAAATTTATTTCCTGTAAATGCAAACGGTGAAGTACGGTTGCGGTCTGTCGTATCACGGTTGAACTTCGGAAGAACGTTTACTCCAAGTCTCATCTGCGTTTTTTCTGTTCCCTCATACGGTGTATCTGTCTCGATCGCTTCAAGCACCGCATTCAGCTCATCCCCCAGGAAGATCGACACAACTGCCGGAGGCGCTTCATTTGCCCCGAGACGGTGATCGTTTCCCGCCGTTGCAACAGAAAGACGGAGAAGATCCTGATAATCGTCCACAGCTTTGATCACCGCGCACAGGAAAACTAAGAACTGTGCGTTTTCATAAGGTGTCTCTCCGGGTGACAGCAAATTCACTCCTTTATCTGTCGCCAGCGACCAGTTATTGTGCTTTCCGCTTCCGTTTACACCTGCAAAAGGTTTTTCATGCAGAAGACATACAAGTCCATGTCTCGCTGCAACCTTCTGCATGATCTCCATCGTCAGTTGGTTATGATCTGTCGCAATGTTCGTCGTTGTATAGATCGGCGCCAGCTCATGCTGTGCCGGAGCTACTTCGTTATGTTCTGTCTTTGCCAGTATTCCAAGTTTCCAGAGTTCTTCGTTTAACTCTTCCATATAAGCGGCAACTCGTGATTTAATCACTCCGAAATAATGATCGTCCATCTCCTGTCCTTTTGGAGGTTTCGCACCGAACAAAGTACGTCCTGTAAATCTAAGATCTCTTCTTTGATCGTACATTTCTTTTGTAATAAGGAAATATTCCTGTTCCGGTCCTACCGATGTGCGGACACATTTTACATCTTCATGACCGAACAGACGGAGGATACGAAGCGCCTGTTTATTCAGCGCCTCCATGGAACGGAGCAGCGGGGTCTTTTTGTCAAGGGCTTCTCCGCAGTAAGAACAAAACGCAGTCGGGATACACAATGTCTTTCCTTTAATAAATGCATATGATGTCGGATCCCATGCAGTATATCCTCTCGCCTCAAATGTAGCCCGAAGTCCGCCGGACGGAAACGAAGATGCATCCGGTTCTCCTTTGATCAGTTCTTTTCCCGAAAACTCCATGATAACTCCGCCGTCCGGGGATGGAGAAATGAAACTGTCATGCTTTTCTGCCGTTACTCCGGTAAGAGGCTGAAACCAATGCGTGTAATGTGTCGCCCCGTTTGCAACTGCCCAATCTTTCATTGCCGCCGCAACTGCGTTTGCCACACTGATATCGAGCTTTGCACCTTCGTCAATCGTTCTTCTCAATGACTGGTATACTTTCGCCGATAAATTTGCCTTCATCACTCTGTCATCAAAAACCTTACATCCAAAAAATTCCGATACATTTTTCATAACGCCACTCCTTCCAATTTGAAAAGGCAAGGAACTCTTTCACGGTACTTTTTCTGCACATGAAAGACGCCCTTGCCTTTTTAACCCAAATTGTATCTTTTTTTATAAAAGAAAAAGACGTCTCTGAGACCATTCTCTCAAAGACGTCTTTGCCTTTACTCGTTGGATAATACACCCCGAAAAAGTGTTTGTCAATCCCTTTTTTTGATTTTTCCCTGAATTTTTTCTCAAATTTTTCTAGATTTTTTCTCAAAAAGATCTCACACTAAGATCGCCTGTTTCATCTCTTTTACATACTGCCCCACCGGATCTGCCGCATTTTTTCCATACTTCTCAAGAAATTTTATCACTGCAGAGCCAACGATTACCCCATCTGAAAGATCCGACATCTTTTTCGCCTGTTCAGGTGCAGAGATCCCGAATCCGACAGCGCATGGAATCTTCGTATGCTCTCTTACAATCTTTACCATCGACGAAACATCGGTCGTAATCTCCTTTCTCGTTCCTGTCACGCCCAGACTGGAAACGATATACAGAAAGCCTTCCGCTTCCTCTGCGATCAAAGCGATCCTTTGTTCCGACGTCGGTGCGATCATCGAGATTAATGCCACGCCATATTCCCTGCATACAGGCGCAAATTCTTCTTTCTCCTCAAACGGCAGATCCGGCAGAATAATGCCGTCAACTCCAATCTCCCGACAAGTCCGCATAAAAAGATCTGCCCCGTAAGAAAACACAACATTCGCATAAGTCATAAATACAAATGGAACGTTCACTTCTTTTCGAAGTTCCCGCACAAGATCGAATATCTTATCTGTTGTGGCGCCTCCGCCAAGAGCTCTTATATTCGCCTTTTGGATAACCGATCCTTCTGCAACAGGATCGGAAAAAGGAATCCCAAGTTCTATGAGATCTGCCCCTTGTTCCGCCGCCTTTTTCACCACCTGTGCCGTTGTTTCTAAATCGGGATCACCGCAAGTAATAAACGGGATAAATGCTTTTCCCGCTGTAAACGCCTCTTGAATACGCTCTGCTCCTGTCTTACTCATAAAGATCCTCCCCTCTGTATCTGGCGATCGCCGCACAATCTTTGTCTCCTCTGCCGGAAATCGTAATGACAATGATCTGATCCTGCCTCATCTCAGGGGCAATCTTCCTTGCATATGCCACTGCATGAGCAGACTCTATTGCCGGAATAATCCCCTCTGTCCTTGCCAAAAACTCAAACGCTTCGACCGCTTCCTCATCGGTAACCGGCACATATTCCGCCCGTCCTGTATCGTGCAGATATGCATGTTCAGGTCCGATTCCCGGATAATCCAGTCCGGCGGAAATCGAATAGACCGGCGCGATCTGCCCGTACTGATCCTGACAGAAATATGATTTCATCCCGTGAAAAATCCCCGTTTTACCTGTATTGACAGCAGCCGCCGTCTCGAACGTATGAATTCCTCTGCCTGCCGCTTCACATCCGATCAGCCGTACCTGGCGATCCTCGATAAAATGATAGAAACTGCCGATAGCATTCGAACCGCCTCCGATACACGCAATCACCGCGTCCGGCAGTCTCCCTTCCTTTTCCATGATCTGTTCTTTCATTTCCCGAGAAATCACCGCCTGAAAATCACGGACGATCGTAGGAAACGGATGTGGTCCCATCACTGACCCGAGACAATAATGAGTATCCTCAATACGGGAAGTCCATTCCCGCATCGCTTCCGACACCGCATCTTTCAATGTTGCTGTTCCGCTTGCGACCGGAATCACTTCTGCCCCTAAAAGGCGCATCCGATATACGTTCAGCGCCTGACGCTTCGTATCTTCCTCACCCATAAACACGACACATTCCATATCGAGCAGCGCCGCTGCCGTAGCCGTGGCAACACCATGCTGTCCCGCGCCGGTTTCTGCGATCAGCCTTGTTTTTCCCATCTTCTTTGCCAAAAGCGCCTGCCCAAGTACGTTGTTGATCTTATGAGCGCCCGTATGATTCAGATCTTCTCTCTTCAGATAGATTTTCGCCCCTCCGAGAGTTTCCGTCATTTTTTTCGCAAAATACAATCTCGAAGGTCTGTTTGCATATTCTCTGTAAAGTTCTTGCAATTCCGCCTGAAATTCCCGATCATTTTTATAATAATTATACGCTTCCTCTAATTCTGTAACCGCATTCATCAATGTTTCCGGAATATACTGTCCTCCGTAAATTCCGAAACGCCCTGCCTTATTCGTCATGCTCTGTCTCCTTTCTTCTGACTGCATCCACAAATGCCGCCATTTTCTCCTGATCTTTCCTTCCATCCGTCTCCAGAGAAGAACTTGCGTCTACTCCGTACGGACGGATCTTCTCAACAGCTCTCGCCACATTTTCCGCTGTCAGTCCTCCTGCCAGAAAGAACGGTCTTTTCATTCCTTTCAGCAAATTCCAGTCGAACACTTTTCCACTTCCGGCTCCGGCATCCAACAGCAAAAGATCTGCCTTACTCCCCTCTGCCCGTTCAACCGCTTCTTTTCCTGTAATACAAAACGCCTGCATCACCGGAAGGTCCGTCAGTTCCTTTATCTTTCTTACTTCGGCATCTGTCTCATTTCCGTGAAGCTGAATGCGATCGATCACGCCTCTGTCTGATAGTTCTGCAATAACTTCCGGCGTCTCCCCTGCAAATACTCCCACAACTTGAATCGACGGATCAAGCAGAGCCTTCAATCTTTTTGCTTTTTCATAACTCACCTTGCGTCGGCTCTCATTCGCAAACACAAACCCGATGTAATCCGGTTTCAGTGCATTTGCCCATTCTATCTCACATTCCCTTGTCAGTCCGCATAATTTTATCTTCGTCATATACACCCCCGCAGTTCCCGAAGCTTCGCCTTTTTATCCGAAGCTCTCATCAGCGCCTCTCCGATCAGAACCCCATCGGCGCCAATCTTTTCCATCGCTTCTACATCTTTCCTTGTCTTCACTCCGCTTTCCGCCACAAATAAAATGTCTTTCGGAACAAGATTTCGAAGCTGCCTGCTCCGATCCTGATCTACTGTAAAATCTTCCAAACATCGATTGTTCACCCCGATCAGCCTTGACCCTGCCCGCAGTGCAATTTGAATTTCCTGTTCATTATGAACTTCCGTCAAAGCCGAAAGTCCCAGTTGCTCACAGATTTCCAAATCTTTCTCTATCTCTTCTTCAGTCAGAAGCGAACAGATCAAAAGAACTGCCGACGCTCCGAGCACTTTCGCCTCGTAGATCATATATTCATCAATCGTAAAATCCTTTCGCAGACAAGGAACTGCCGTCTTTTCTGCAATTTCTTTTAAATATTCGTTTCTGCCGAGAAACCATTTCGGTTCTGTCAGTACTGAAATCGCGTCTGCCCCTGCGTTTTCATAGCATTTTGCAATGTCCATATACGGGAAATCTTCTGCGATCAATCCTTTGGACGGCGACGCCTTTTTGCACTCGCATATCATTGAGATGCCCGGTTTTCGCAGTGCCTTTTCAAATGCAAACGCCCCTTTTGGCATGGTAAGCGCCAGCGTTTTCATTTCTTCGAAAGAGATTTCCCTTTTTGCCTGCTCCACACGCTTCTTCGTATCTTGTGATATTTGTTTCAACAGATTCATCCTTCTCCTCCTGACGATATTTCCTTTAATCTTCTCCTGCGACCAATGATGATCTTCCTCTCTTCTGTTCCCTGCCTTCTGTCAATTCCCCCGATTGCTTCCCTCGATCAACTTCCGCAAAACCTCCAGTGCCTTTCCTGAATCAATCAGTTCTGCTGCAAGCAAGATGCCGTCCTCCATACTCTCGGCTTTCCCTCCGATATACAAAGATGCGCCGGCATTCAGAAGCACCGCATTCCTTTTATGTCCCTGTTCTCCCTGTAAAACAGCCATCGTAATCGCCGCGTTTTCCTGTGGAGTACCGCCTTCCAGATCCGCCTTTTTACATCGTTTGAATCCGAACTGTTCCGGTGTGATCACTGTTGTCTTAAACCATCCGTCCTTAATCTCACAAATGGTAGTCGGGGCGCTCAATGAGATCTCATCCAGCTTATCCTGCCCGTAAACAACCATCCCCCGGCGGATCCCGAGCCGGATCAGAACCTGTGCCAAAGGTTCTACAAGATACTCGTCATAGACACCCAGAAGCTGCATAGATGGAGTTCCCGGATTCGTCAGCGGTCCTAAAATATTAAATACTGTTCGAAATCCTAACTCTTTACGGATCGCCCCTACATATTTCATAGACGTATGATATTTCTGTGCAAAGAAGAAACACATTCCCGCCTCTTCCAAAAGTTCCCTGCATTTTTGCGGACTCTGCTCGATATTTACTCCCAACGCTTCCAGACAGTCCGCCGTTCCGCATTTGGAAGAAGCCGCCCTGTTTCCGTGTTTTGCAACTTTCAGCCCTCCTGCCGCCGCTACAAGTGCCGCCGTTGTAGAGATATTAAAACTGTGGGCGTTGTCCCCGCCAGTTCCGACAATCTCAAACAGCTCCATATCCGTTTCCACTTTCGTCGCATGAGCCCTCATCGCTGCCGCACACCCTGCGATCTCATCTGTCGTTTCTGCCCTTGCGCTCTTTGTGGAAAGCGCCGCTAAAAACGCCGCGTTCTGTGTGGAAGTTGTCTCGCCGCTCATAATCTCGTTCATAACACGATAAGCTTCCTCATAAGTAAGATCTTCTTTGTTTACTATTTTTACGATTGCTTCTTTAATCATTGCCGTGCACCTCCGTCTTTTAAATGAATGAAATTATACAACATCTGTCTTCCTTCCGGCGTCATGATCGACTCAGGATGAAACTGTACTCCATAAATGTGACACTTTCGATGAGCCACCGCCATCACTTCCCCGTCCGCCGTTCTCGCGATCACCTGCAATTCTTCCGGTATCGTTTCTTCCTTCGCAGCCAAAGAATGATATCTTGCCGCAAATGTTTTTTCAGAACAATTCCGAAACAGCAGACTGTCTGTATCCAGTTCAATCTCCGACTGTTTCCCGTGCATCCGCTTTTTTGCATATGTTATCTCTGCCCCAAATGCCGCGCAGATCGCCTGATGTCCAAGACATACGCCTAAGACTGGGATCTCTTTTCCAAGCTCTTTTACCACATCGATAAGAATTCCTGCATCTTCCGGCCTTCCGGGTCCCGGTGACAGAAGGATCTGATCCGGATGTAACTTCCTGATTTCTTCCACCGTCATCTCATCGTTTCGGATCACTTTGATCTTCGGGTCAAACTCTCCGATAAGCTGATAAAGATTATAAGAAAAACTGTCATAATTATCGATCAACAAAATCATATCGTTTCCTCCCCCGCTGTTTTCAGAGCTTTCACAACCGCTTTCGCCTTATTGATACATTCTTCATACTCTCTTTCCGGTACTGAATCTGCCACGATCCCGGCTCCGCTTCTCACGAATACAGTTCCATTTTTCTTGTAAGCGATCCGAATGGCAATGCAAGTATCCATATTTCCTGTAAAATCAATGTATCCGATAGCTCCTCCGTAAATTCCCTTCTTATTACTCTCCAGTTCCCCGATCAGTTGACAGGCGCGGATCTTAGGCGCTCCTGAAAGTGTTCCTGCCGGAAGCACCGCTTCAATGGCGTCAAATCCGTCAAAGCCTTCCCTGATCTTTCCGCTCACCGTCGATCCGATATGCATCACATGCGAAAATTTTTCAATCGAATGAAGCTTCTCTACATGCACGGATCCAAATTCACTTATCTTTCCCAGATCATTTCGCCCAAGGTCAACAAGCATATTATGTTCTGCAATCTCTTTTTCATCAGAAAGAAGTTCCATCTCCAATCTCTGATCTTCCGCTTCCGTTCTTCCTCTTGGTCTTGTTCCGGCAAGAGGAAACGTGTGCAGAATTCCATTTTCTAATTTTACAAGTGTTTCAGGCGAAGCTCCTGCCACCTCTACGTCTGTCCCCGAGAAATAGAACATATACGGAGAAGGATTCATTGTCCGAAGCACCCTGTAAGTATTCAGAAGACTCCCCTCAAACTCTGCGCTTAACCTGTTCGACAGTACGATCTGAAAGATCTCTCCTTCGCGGATATATGTTTTTGCCTTTTCTGCCATTTCACAATATCTCTTTTTATCAAAAAGCTGTTTCACTTCCCCGGTCAGATGCCCCGCAGGTTCTTCTTTCTTTTTTCCTGTCCTCAACAGCCTTGCAAGCTGCTTTAATTCAACCCCGGCCCGGCGGTACTCCGTTTCCGGATCATCCAGAGAAATTGTCACAATAAGCACGATCTTTTGCTTCACATGATCGAAGGCGATCACTTTATCAAAGAGCATCAGATCCACATCTTTAAAACATTCCGTATCCTCTGCCGGGCACCGGACAGATGGCTCGCGATAACCTAGATAATCATAGGAGAAATATCCTACAAATCCTCCGGCAAACGGCGGAAGATAATCGAAACGCGGACTTCGGTAGTCTGCCAGGATCTGCCGCAGATACCCGGATGGATCATCTGTCTGTATCTTCAGGCTTCCGGCTTTTAATTCTCCGTTTACACAACTTACAGAAAGCTTCGGATCAAATCCAAGAAAACTGTATCTTCCCCACCGCTCATTCTGCTGCGCCGATTCCAACATGTAACAATGCGAAGAAATATTTTTCAATACCCGCATTGTTTCAATAGGCGTTGTAAAATCCGACAAAATCTCACAGCTTACAGGAACAGTCTTGTAGTTTCCTTCTTCTGCAAACGCTTTCACTTCTTCAAGTTTCGGTAAAATATTCATCATAGTCCTCCTCCCTGTCTGCCAAAAAAATGGTCAAAAAAAGTCCCTGACAGATTTCAAAAAATCTGTCAAGGACGAATCACATACAAATAAAAATCTGTATGACACTATCCGCGGTGCCACCTTGGTTTACAGCTTTGACGCTGTACTCTTGTCAGGATACCAACATATCCCCGGCAACTAACGTATGCCTGTACGTCGCAGAATACTCTGTATTTTACAATACATTTGACTGCGCCCTCAGCGGTCCATTTGACGACTTGTTTCTCACCTGCTTCTCAGCGCCGCAGGCTCTCTGTAAAGGCATCATCGCCGTTATCTCCTCTTCAACGGTTTGATTTATTAAAATTTATTCGAATATACCACTATCATTTTTCTGTGTCAAGGATCTTTTTTAAGAAAAATTTCAAAAAAATACGAAAAAAAATACGAAGACAAAAAGAGATTGACAAACAATTCCAGCCGTTGTATATATATTAATTATGAGCAAAGGCGTTCATTTTCAGAGCAGAATTTATCTGCCCTCAGAATGAGCGTCTTTTCTTTTTTATTTTTTCTGAAAGGAAGGTCTAAAATATTATGAAAATCGAAGGTCAAGTACGGATCCCTTCCGGATGTGCAATTTCGGCAGTAATTTCTAAAGAAGGCAAGAAAATGTCCGGTGAAATGATCACAAATTCTATGAAACCGATGCACGACCGTTCTAACGGATTAGGCGGAGGTTTTGCCGGCTACGGTATTTACCCTGACTATAAAGATTTTTATGCATTACATATCTTTTTTGATTCCCGCAGCACCCGCAAAGAGTGCGAGGCATATTTAAAAGAACAGTTCGAAATCGTACAGTCGGAGATCATCCCGACCCGTAAGATCCCATCGATCACAGACGAACCTATTATATGGAGATATTTCGTCGCCCCATTAAAATCCGTTCTGACCGCCCTTCAGCTGGATGAAAAAGAGTTTGTAGCCAAAACGGTCATGAAAATCAACGCAGAAATGTCCGGCGCCTATGTCTTTTCCAGCGGTCAAAATATGGGAACATTCAAAGCAGTCGGTTTTCCTGAGGACGTAGGAGTCTTTTATAAACTGGAAGAATATGAAGGATATTCCTGGACTGCACACGGACGATATCCGACGAACACCCCGGGCTGGTGGGGAGGCGCGCATCCCTTCACACTGCTCGATTATTCCATCGTGCACAACGGCGAGATCTCTTCCTATGACGCAAACCGCCGATTCATTGAGATGTTCGGCTACAAATGCACTCTTCAGACCGATACGGAAGTGATCACCTATATTATGGATTATCTGCTGCGCGTTCAAGGGCTTTCTCTTGAGGAAGCAGCCAGCGTGATCGCAGCGCCGTTTTGGAGCACCATCGCATCAAAAGAAGATTTAAGCGAACAGGAGAAATCCATTTATCTAAGAACAATGTTCTCAAGTTTTCTGATCACCGGACCATTCTCTATTGTATTCGGCTTTAACGGAGGACTGATGGCGCTCAATGACCGTTTAAAACTCCGTTCCATGGTTGTAGGAGAGAAAGAAGATAAAATATTTATCGCCAGTGAAGAGTCGGCGATCCGCGCGATAGAACCGGATGCAGAAAACATCTGGGCTCCGGCAGGCGGAGAACCTGTTATCGTTAAAGTAAAGGAAGGTGCATTTTAATGAATGTAGAATTTATCTATCCGGAATTTGAAGTAATCAGAAACGCAGACAGATGTATTGCATGCCGGATCTGTGAACGGCAATGTGCAAACGACGTTCATCATTTTGATGAAGAACACCGCCTGATGACATGCGACGAATCAAAATGTGTCAACTGCCAGCGCTGTGTCGCCCTATGTCCGACCAGAGCGCTGAAAATCGTCAAAAACGACTGTACGTTCCGGGAGAATTCCAACTGGTCCAACGACACAATCAAGGAGATCTATAAGCAGGCAGAAAGCGGCGGTGTCCTTCTCTCTTCTATGGGAAATCCGAAACCTTTTCCCGTTTATTGGGACAAGATACTGATCAATGCATCACAGGTTACAAATCCTTCGATCGATCCTTTGCGGGAACCTATGGAAACAAAAGTATATCTTGGGAAAAAACCACAAAAAATCCACAGATCCGAAGACGGCAGACTGGACTGCACACTGCCGCCTCAATTAGAACTTTCTATGCCGGTCATGTTTTCCGCTATGAGCTATGGCTCGATCAGTTATAACGCTCACAAATCTTTGGCTTTGGCAGCGACAGAACTTGGCATCTTATATAACACAGGAGAGGGAGGACTTCACGAAGATTTCTATTGTTATGGAGAGAACACGATCGTACAGGTCGCTTCCGGCCGATTCGGAGTTCATGAAGACTACCTGAATACCGGAGCCGCTATCGAGATCAAGATGGGACAGGGTGCAAAACCCGGCATCGGAGGTCATCTTCCGGGCGCGAAGATCGTAGGCGATGTTTCCCGTACCCGAATGATCCCCGAAGGCTCAGATGCTATTTCTCCCGCGCCTCACCACGACATTTATTCGATTGAAGATCTGCGTCAGCTCGTTTTTTCTTTAAAGGAAGCAGTCAACTATAAAAAACCGATCATCGTAAAGGTAGCCGCCGTACATAATATTGCTGCAATCGCAAGCGGCATTGCCCGAAGCGGAGCCGATATCATCGCCATTGACGGATTTCGCGGAGGTACAGGAGCCGCGCCGACAAGAATTCGTGATCATGTCGGAATTCCTATTGAACTTGCACTTGCTTCTGTCGATCAAAGACTCCGCGACGAAGGGATCAGAAACAATGTTTCTCTCGTAGTCGGAGGCAGCATCCGAAGTGCAGCAGATGTAGTAAAAGCCATCGCCCTCGGCGCAGACGCCTGCTATGTTGCAACCGCAGCTCTTCTCGCCCTAGGATGCCATCTCTGCCGTACATGTCAGAGCGGCAAATGCAACTGGGGCATCGCGACGCAGCGTCCTGAGCTTGTTCAAAGACTGGATCCTGAGACAGGAAGCAGACGGCTGATCAATCTGATGACCGCCTGGAAACATGAGATCAAAGAATTAATGGGCGGTATGGGAATCAATTCCATAGAAGCGCTTCGCGGAAACCGCCTGATGCTGCGTGGAATCGGCCTTACGGAAAAAGAACTTGAAATCCTCGGCATCTCTCATGCAGGGGAATAAAAATCAAAAGAATTTTCAAACAAATAATCGGAGGTATGATATAATATGAAAATAATCAATGCTGCTGATTTAGATTATAAAACTGTAAACGAAGCGCTGCGCAATGCAGAACGTGACTGTACGATTGAGAACTGCTGCGGGCAAAGATTTATTGCCTCCGGTATGTCAGACAAAAATCTTACGATCAACGGAATCCCCGGAAACGCGCTTGGTTCTTACTTAAACAACGCAGTGATCAAAGTAAACGGCAACGCGCAAGACGCCGTTGGCGATACGATGAATGAAGGAAAGATCCTCATTCACGGCAATATCGGCGACGCCGCAGGTTATGCGATGCGCGGCGGAAAGATCTATATTCAGGGGAACGCCGGATATCGCGCCGGAATCCATATGAAATCTTACAAAGAAAAAATCCCTGTCATGATCATCGGCGGGCATGCCGGAAGTTTTCTCGGGGAATATCAGGCAGGCGGTATCATCATAGTTCTCGGCCTTCATACAGACGGGAAAAAGATCGTAGGCAATTTCCCCTGTACCGGAATGCACGGCGGCAAAATGTTCCTGCGCGGAAACTGCGACAAGATCCATTTTCCAAAACAGGTAACCGCCAGACCGGCGCAGGAAGAAGATCTCAGAGAAATCCTCGGCTATTTATCCGAGTACTGCACAGAATTCGGATCTGATATTGAAGACCTTTTATCCGCTCCTTTTACAGTCATCACACCGGACAGCAAAAATCCGTTTAAACAAATGTATGTGACGAATTAGATAATAAAACGTCCCCGGAATTCAAATACAGCAGCAGTCAATCGATTGCAGTAGAAAGTAGGTAGGTTTATGAAATATTCAAAAGAAGAGGTCATCCAATATGTGCAGGAGGAAGATGTAAAATTTATCCGACTTGTCTTTTGTGATGTATTCGGAAAACAGAAAAATATATCGATCATGCCGCAGGAACTCCCCCGTGCTTTTCAGTACGGCATTGCCATTGACGCGTCTGCTATCGCCGGATTCGGCGATGAAAGTAATTCAGATCTCTTCCTGCATCCTGATGCAGACACACTCATGCCTCTTCCATGGCGACCGGAACACGGGCGTGTCGTAAGAATGTTCTGCAGCATCACTTATCCAGACGGAACGGTCTTTGAATGCGACACACGTTCGATTTTAAAAAAGGCAGTTCAGACAGCAGAAGACGCCGGATGTCAATTCTACTTCGGCGCAGAGCAGGAATTTTATCTGTTTAATTTAGATGATAACGGAAATCCCACAAAAGATCCGTATGATACAGCAAGTTATATGGATATCGCGCCCGAAGACAAAGGAGAGAATATTCGAAGAGAAGTCTGCCTGACACTGGAACAGATGGGCATTCAGCCTGAAAGTTCCCATCACGAAGAAGGCCCCGGACAAAACGAGATCGATTTTCGCTATTCAGATCCGCTCACTGCCGCAGACAACGTCATGACTTTTCAGACCGTTGTAAGAACGATTGCCGGAAGCAACGGACTGTTTGCCGATTTCAGTCCGAAACCGTTGGAAAACAAACCCGGTACCGGATTCCATATTAATATATCGGTCAAAACTTCCGACCATCAGGATCATATGGATGATATAATTGCAGGAATTTTAAGTAAAACGGCTGACATGACGGTCTTTCTAAATCCATCTGAAGATTCCTATCGTCGTTTCGGCAGCCACAAAGCGCCAAGATACATCTCCTGGTCCAGACAGAATCGTTCCCAGCTTATCCGTGTTCCCGCAGCTGTCGGAGAATACTGCCGCGCAGAACTTCGTTCTCCCGATCCGTCCGCAAATACTTATCTGGCATTTGCCCTGATCATCTATGCAGTTTTGGACGGCATGAAAAATAAGCCGGAACTTCCGGCTCCCGCTGACATGAACTTGTATAAAGCTGATACCGATACTCTTGCACAATTCGAACAGTTGCCCGGAGATTTTCAGGCAGCATGGATAAAAGCCGCAAACAGCAGGTTTATCAAACAATATATACCAGATATGATTCTTAATATTTATCGAAATGATGAAAGATTAATGTGATCATACAAATCAGACAAAGGAGGGGTGCAAAATGAGTTTAAAAGAACGTGTTTACAGTACGCTCGTTGTGTCTTCGACAGACAGTTTTACCACTGTCCTAACCGGTCTTTTACCTAAGACAAGGTATTTTCCGCTTCACAGTGTATCAAGCGTCAGCGCCGCAAAGCGTATCCTTGCTGAAAAGACTTTTGATTTTATCATCATCAACGCCCCTCTGTCTGACGATGCCGGCACGCGTTTTGCAATCGACACTTGCAGCGCCAAGCAGTCTGCCGTACTTCTTTTAGTAAAAAGCGATATCCATGACGCGATCCATGACAAGGTTGCCGAATACGGTGTCTTCACCTTACCGAAACCAACATCAAAACCGACGCTGCTCTATGCCCTAAGCTGGATGGAAAGCGCCAGAGAACGACTGAGACAATTCGAGAAAAAATCCTCTTCTATCGAAGAAAAGATGGCAGAGATCCGCCTTGTCAACAAAGCCAAATGGATTCTGATCAGTGAATTGAAAATGAGCGAACCCGAGGCACATCGATACATAGAAAAACAGGCAATGGACCGCTGCATCGTCAAACGGTTCATTGCCGAAGAAATCATAAAAACATATACTTAACCTTTATACAGAAGATCTTTGATCTCCTCTTCACGCGGCATCGAACGGATCGCGCCCTTTCTCATTGTCACAAGAGAAGCCGCAGCATTCGCCCTGCGAAGCATTCCATAAAGGATATTATCTGAAAGATCTTCTAAACCATACTCTAAAACACTGCCTAATATACATGCACAAAATGTATCTCCAGCCCCTGTTGTATCGATTGTGCGTTCATTCACAAATGGTTCGGCACAGATCTTTTTATCTTTGTAATAAGCAATACTTCCTTCTTTTCCGAGGGTAACGTTAAGCAGCCTTACCTTCGAACGCGCTTTTATCTGTTCTGCCCCCTTATCAAAATCCGACTCCCCTGTCAGCCATTGAATCTCATTATCTGCGATCTTTAATAGATCGCATTGTTCGATTCCATACCAGATCGCCGCTTTCGCCTGCTCTTCACTTTTCCAGAGCGGCATTCTTAAATTCGGATCAAAAGAGATCATTTTATTTTCCTTTTTTGCAAACTCAAGCGCCGCTCTTGTCGCCGTTTTTGCCGGCTCAGATGTCATGGACAAAGAACCGAAATGAAAGATCCGGCAGTCCTTTATGAGATCGTACTGAATCTCATTTTCGCGCAGCATCACATCGGCGCCGGGATTTCTATAGAACGAAAATTCTCTGTCCCCGTCTTCTGTGTTATGCACAAGCGCAAGTGTTGTCGGGATTTCCTGATCATACAAGAGCCCTTTCGTTTCTATTCCCGCCTTTTCCAAAGTATGTGCCAAAAGCCGCCCGAAAGAGTCTTCTCCGACCTTTCCGATAAAAGCAGTTTTATATCCCAGGTTTTTCAGCATTGCCAGGACATTGCAGGGAGCCCCTCCGGGATTTGCTTCAAAAAGGAGATTTCCCTGTTCGCTCTTTCCGTTTTGAATAAAATCAATCAACAGTTCCCCTAACGCTGCTACATCATACATTTTCTTTTCCCTTCCTCTCCTGAATTTCTTTTACGATCCTATTATACGACTTTTTATTCAAACGGTAAAAGAATAATACAACTGCCGTTATCACCCACAAAATTCCCGGGATCGTTGTAAAGGAATGTTTCATCACCGCCAAAACAACCGGATTTTGCTGTGTATTTGCAGCATATCCGCAAGCTCCCAGAACCGCAGCCAGGACCGATGTTCCAATAGCCATACCTACTTTATTTCCAAGAGAAATAAATGCATACTGAAATCCGTCGTTGCGAAGCCCCGTCTTCCATTCTCCGTACTCTACACAATCCGGAATGATCGCATAAATCGCCGTATTAAATCCCGAGAAGAAAAACTGCGCCAGACAGGAGAAGATATAAAACGGGATCGGGGAAGCCTCCACACTAAAGAAATACATCATAAACATACTGATGCCTGTCATAAATGCAAAGATAGATGCCGAGCGCCCCTTATTATTCGTCAGTCTGAACAGAGGCGGAAAACAGGCCGCTCCGATAATGGACGGAATAATAATACATAACGAATATGTACTGAACAACGCTTTATTTCCCTCCACATAAGTAAAATAATATAACGCGTCAGCATTTCTTCCATAAAGAGTTACTCCAAACAGAAACTGTCCGACAACCGCGATCAGATATGGCTTGTTTTGGATCACCGCCTGAAGCTGCGTCTTCAGGGAGATTCTCTGTTTTTCCGGAACTTCCACCGCTTCTTTCGTTTTCGCGAAGCAGAAAATATGACATGCCGCAAAAATACATCCGTAAACAACTGCTACGAGAAGGTATCCTCTTTGATCGTTTCCTTTGCCGAGAAACGAAATAAAAGGAACCGTAATAATATTGATAATTCCGATGGCGATCATCGCACTTACGGAACGAAATGTATTGATTTTCGCACGTTCCTCAATATTTTGAGTCATTGCTCCGCACAAAGTGCCATACGGAATATTCACACAGGTATAACCCAAAACTAAAATACAATATGTAATTGCCATATAGACAATCTTAGCTGTTGACGACCAGTTCGGATGCGCCCAAAACGAAATGATCAAAATAAGGGCGGTCAGCGGAGCCGCGATCAGAAGCCATGGACGATATCTGCCCCATCTTGTATGCGTCTTATCGCTCAGCGCTCCTACGATCGGGTCGTTAACGGCATCCCAAAATCTGGAGAACAACATC
The DNA here is from genome assembly GCF_030825015.1 of Mediterraneibacter sp. Classification (NCBI taxonomy): domain Bacteria; kingdom Bacillati; phylum Bacillota; class Clostridia; order Lachnospirales; family Lachnospiraceae; genus Mediterraneibacter; species Mediterraneibacter sp. The sequence continues at coordinate 31,547 of NZ_JAPJQP010000016.1, forward strand.
AATCCTGCAACCGCGCTCATGCTGATCCCAAACACATCTGTATAAAAAATCATTAAAAAATTACCTACAAACATCCAACTGAAATTACAGCCGACATCTCCCATTCCATAAGCGATCTTACTGATCAACGGGATCTTAATATTCGTATCCTTATTTTCCATTGCTCTTCCTCCACTGCCATATAAATGCTGTCGGCACATATTATCAACTTTAATCTTCCGTAATCTTAATCACTGCTTTTACAATATCCGCTTTATTATTCACACTATAATCCATCGCTTTTTGAACCTCATCCAGCGGAAAGATATCTGTCACAATTCCTTTCAGATTTACTTTACCGGAAGCAACTGCCTCGATCGCCATCGGATAAATATGACGATAGCGGAATACTGTCTTAAATGTAAGTTCTTTATCCAGCACAAGACTCATCGGCAATGTCATCTCTCCTGTTTTGCTGTATCCGACCAAAACAATGTTAGAACCTTTCTTGGCAATCTGAATCGCCTGCCTTGTTGTGATTTCTGTTCCCGCAGTCTCAACGACAAGATCCATTCCTTTTCCATTTGTCAATTCATTTACCCGATCCAACACATTTTCCTTCGCTCCGTTGATCACTCCTGACGCGCCCAGTTCCATCGCCTTTTCCAAACGTTTGTCCATAATATCTACGACATATACTTCCGATACGCCGCGCGCCTTTAATGCCATCATAGAAACAAGGCCGATACATCCTGCGCCCATAACGACCGCCTTCTGGCCTAAGTGCGCGTCTCCTTGTATTGCCGCATGGAATCCAACTGCCAAAGGCTCGATCAACGCTCCTTCCAGCGTACTTACATTTTCCGGCAGTTTAAAACAAAGATCCGCTTCATGAGCCACATACTCCTGAAATACTCCATCTACCGGAGGCGTCGCAAAAAAGACAACGTCCGGGCAAAGATTATACTTTCCTTCTTTACAAAATTCACAATGTCCGCAAGTCTTTCCCGGCTCCAGCGCCACACGGTCGCCTGCCTTCAGATGGTGAACGTCTTCTCCAACCTCTACTACAACGCCTCCAGGCTCATGCCCTAATACGAACGGCGGTTTCACGACATAATCGCCGATCGCTCCTGTTTCATAATAATGAAGGTCTGAACCACAGATTCCTACATACTCCAATTTTACAAGCACCTCGTCTGCTTTTGGCTTCGGGATCTCTCTCTCTTCAAATCCCATCTGTCCGATTCCATTCATAACTGCAACTTTCATTTTTCCATCCATTTTTATTTCCTCCCTTTTGTAAATCACTTTATTAAATAGTTTTATTAAGTATCTAAATTATAGTTTTCATCTCACATTTTGTCAATAGACAGACTCTGTTATTCTTCTTTTTCAGCTAGTTTTACTATTTTTTACTTTTTCTTTTTGTCAATTATCACAATAACGCTAAGAAAAAATTCCATGTGCAATCAATCACCGGAAGTTCCAAAAGTCACATTCCGATATTGTAAGCGGGCGCCATTGCAAAAAAACGGTACGAAGAATTTTCTCTTCATACCGTTATCACTCATCTGTTTTTCTGTTTTGCGAAAGTTTCAAACTCACAGATCTTCGATCGAACTGTATCCTTAAATCTGTTCTACAAACGCCTCGATCACATATAACGCCGCGCCCAATGCTGCCGCGCCTGTTTTATAATTACATTCCCGGATAAACATGCCGTCTTCGGCAAAGGTATTCCGTTTGGATACTTCACCCCTGATCTGCCCTATATAATCACTCAGATAACTGCCTACATATCCGCCCAAAATAATGTCACAATCCAGCACCATATGAATATTATTGACTGCGATTGCAAGATATGACGCATATCGTTCCCATTCCCTGGCAAATAGTTCTTTTTTCTGCTTTAATCCCATAAAGAAATCTTCCAGTTTTCCATCTGCAAGTTCTGACAGCCGTTTTGCATTACAATAAGAATCCAAGCAGCCGTCCTTTCCGCAATAACACATCTCCCCGTTCGGAACGATCGTCATATGCCCCACTTCCCCGCAGCGAAAACCGCTTCCATAGATCAGCGTTCCTCTGTCAAAAACGGCTCCTCCTACTGTATTACTTAAAGAAAGATAGAAAAATCTCTTTTCTGCATTGAGCCGGATTCCTTCCGCATATGCCCCGGCGTTCGCGTCATTGAGAAATACACAAGGAAGCGCAAAATACTGTTCTATCTCTTCAAACGGAAGCTTCTCGATCCCTAACGCATGGGAATTTGTAATTTCTTTTTTCTCAAGATCTACAATTCCAGGAACGGAAATGCCTATTCCCAGCACCTTCTCTTTCTCGATCCCACACTCTCCAAGAAATGCTTCAAGCTGATCGTTTACTCCCGAAAAATAAGCATCGTTCCTGGAAAAGGGAAATTTCATTCTCTCATATTTTAAAATATCTCCCGCCAGATTTGTAAGAAGAAGCCCTATGTGATTTTTGGTAAGATCAATTCCTGCCGCCAGTTTTGCATTTTTCTCAACAGAGAGCGCTTTCGCCTTTCTGCCTCCCGTAGATTCCAGCTCGCCGTTTTCCTTCAGCAGCCCCATCTCAATCAACTCTTTCGTGTTTTGAGTTACCGTTGGAAGGCTTAATTTCAGTTCATACGCGATATCCGGATTTGAAACGACTCCGCTTCTCTGCATATAACGGTAAATACGGTTTCTGTTCTTCCGCTTTACCTCCATATTGGTCATTTTATTCCCTGCCATATTCCCTCCGAAATATACTTTATAAAAGTATTTTCTTTAGTATAACACCCACGAAAACCCTTTTCAATATGCTGTGCGCTCATTCTGCATGCTGCACTGTGCGCTTATTGTGCATACTGCACTATCCCTCTTGCTGCATGATATGCTTCCTCCGCATACACACGAACAATCTTTGCTTCCATACACTGATCTTCTCACGCTCTGTCTCTATTTTCTGTAAGCAAACAACGGAAGTCCATCCTGCTGCGGAACCTGCACTTCCCCTTGAATCAATGGTCTTGCATATCGGATAAACTCTTCGCTCACATCCGAACCATTCTTTGTGATCCATTCGACCGGTACGCCTTTCTCCCGATTACAGATCTCATTGACGTCTTTCGCCTCATATCCTAACTCATATTCATCCCCTTCTGTTCTCACGAAAGCGATCATTTTCCCGCTTTCCCCTTCTAACGCACATCTCACTCCATATGCGCCGGAGTCAACCGCCTCCTGCAAATCTGTGGCAGAAAGCATTGCAGAGGAACATCTTTGGCTTACGTTCATTTCTACGGAACGCACTTTCACACCAAGACGCTCTTTTACGAGATTTTCCAAATATTTTCCAGATCCGGTCAGCATTTTATGCCCAAACGTATCTACGCCTACATCGCTGGCAAGCTCACAAATAAACGTTCCTTTTCCATCGTTGATCCCTTCTGAAATACAGACGATCACATTAGATATTTTTTCAAGCGCCTCTCTCACATCTTCTATAAAACGTTCTGTGTCAAATGCAATTTCCGGCAGATAGATCAACACCGGGTTATCTCCTTCGAATTTTCGTGCCAACGCACTTGCCGCTGTAAGCCATCCTGCATGACGCCCCATAACTTCAACGATCGTCACAGATTTTTTATTGTCATACACAGACGCGTCAACGGCAATTTCTCTGACAGTTGATGCCACATATTTTGCCGCGCTTCCGAATCCCGGCGTATGATCTGTATTCACAAGATCGTTATCAATCGTCTTCGGGATCCCCATAAAAGAAATATCGCTTCCGATCTGCTTCGCATAACGAGACAATTTGCTCACTGTGTCCATGGAATCATTGCCTCCGATATAAAAGAAATAACCGATATTATATTCTGCAAATCTTTCGAATAACTTCGGATATATTCCATCATTCAAGTCTTTCGGCAGTTTATATCTGCAGGAACCAAGATAAGATCCCGGCGTCGTCTTTACTAATTCCAGCTCTCCTGAACGATTCAGATCTTCCATATCCATAACCTTGCCTTCGGCGAATCCCTCGATCCCGTTAATCATTCCGTACACCTTGCCGAAAGAATCGTTTCTCCTTAATGCTTCGGCTACGACTCCGTATAAACTTGCATTGATAACCGCTGTCGGTCCGCCCGACTGTCCTACGATCACGTTTTTCTTCATTTCTTCCTCCTTACCAAAACCGGCAGATCACCCCGCCGTAACACGTTGTTTTCCTTTCCGACCTTCTTCCGTGACTGTGGTCTTTTCCCTCATTCACAGCAACATCTTTACTATATATGAAAAAATTAAATTTTACAATATACAATAACTAATGTATACTACACCATAGGCAGGAGCGAAATAGACTGGATGAAGCGAACGTCTGATTTCCGACTGCCTCGAAAGACAAAAATCAGGAGGTACGATATGAAATACATTTCATTTGCAATTCCCTGCTACAACTCGGAAGCTTATATGGAAAAAGCGATTCGTTCCATTCTTGTCGGCGGAGAAGATGTCGAGATCCTCATCGTCAACGACGGATCGAAAGACGGAACACAGGAGATCGCCGAACGGTATGAAGCCCAATACCCGACGATTGTCAAAGCAATCCAAAAAGAAAACGGAGGGCACGGCGACGCCGTGAACTGTGGACTTTCCCATGCCTCCGGAAAATATTTCAAAGTTGTAGACAGCGACGATTGGGTGGACGAAAACGCTCTGTTTCAACTTCTCGACACAGTCAAAAAATTTGTTGAACAGGACACTTTGGTCGATATGGTCATTTCAAACTACGTCTATGAGAAAGTCGGAATGGAACATAAAAAAGTAATCCGCTATGATAATGTCCTCCCTGAAAATAAAATTTTCCGCTGGGATGATATCGGACATTTCCGTCTTGACCAATACATTTTAATGCATTCCGTCCTCTACCGGACAGAGCTGCTAAAACTTTGCCAGTTAAAACTGCCAAAGCATACATTCTATGTAGATAACATTTATGTGTATTATCCGCTGCCTCATGTACGCACTCTTTATTACCTGAACGTAGACTTTTATCGATATTTTATCGGACGCGAAGATCAGTCCGTTAACGAGAAAATTATGATCGGAAGGATCGACCAGCAATTATTCGTGACAAAGATGATGATTTCCATGTATTCTCTCCGAATGGTAGAAAGCAAAAAGCTTCGAAAATACATGATCAATTATCTCGCGATCATGATGACAGTTTCATCCATCTTATGTATTCGTTCAAAAAAACCAGATAATCTGATAAAAAAGAAAGAACTTTGGAACTTCCTGAAACGGAAAGACTACAAAACTTATGTAAAGATCCGCTACGGCATCCTCGGACAGACAATGAATCTTCCGGGAAGATCCGGCCGCAAAGTATCATCTCTGGCTTACAGCGTCGCACGGAGGCTGATCGGATTCAACTAATCACCGGAAGTGCCAAAAGGCACATTCCGGGATTGCAAGTGGTCGCCAATGTCTCAGACAAGCCTGTACTTTGGCTCTCCGCCATTGCAAAAAGCATCCGATACATAGAGAATCATTTTCTATGTATCGGATCTTACATACCGGAATTTACTTTTACATTTTTCTAAAATACAATTTTTTTCATTTTTTTCAAAAAAACACTTGATTTTTTTTTCGAGTCTGATATAATAACCATGTTGCCTACGGGAAACAACAAAATACAACAATGCGGAATGGTGTAATTGGCAGCACAGCAGACTCTGACTCTGTTAGTAGGGGTTCAAGTCCCTTTTCCGTAGCTTGGAATTTGTGAACAGCAGATTCCTTATTTTATCGGAGTGTGGCTCAGCTTGGTAGAGCGCTACGTTCGGGACGTAGAGGCCGCAGGTTCGAATCCTGTCACTCCGATTCACCCTCGTTTTTACGGGGGTTTTTCATTTTTACAGAGAGAAAAAGCCGGTTGGCTTTGGTTTGGATTATCCGGCGCATGTCAGATTTTTGGATTTGGCGTTGCGCGTCTGGATAATCTTTTTCTTTTCATCAAGTTTTGAAGTATCATAAGTATAATATTATTCTTTCACTTCTTCCGTATGCCCCAGCATACTCGCAACAACTGATTTAGGCATTCCGCTGACCTGCAGGTAAGAACTGCTCATTTTCCTAACTTTAAAAATTCTTTTGTTTCAAGAAATAGCGGAAAGAAAAGAAGATCACTGTTACGGAACCGGCAAAAGAACTGGGGATTTCGCAAAGTATGCTGACGAAGTTCGTATTTTGCAGCCATAAATTATGTATGAAGAGATTATATATTATAATTATTTTCCTTTTGACTAAGATGATTGTAACAAAATAACATAATTTGGCACTAATGAGTAGAAGGAGGTTGAAAGCGCAAGTGATTGAAGAAATATATGAGATGTATTCAAGAAAAGTATTTTTGTTTTTATTGAGCAAGACAAATAATGTGGATATTGCAGAGGAACTTACTCAAGAAACTTTCTTTCAAGCTGTTCAATGCATTGACCGATTTAAGGGAAACAGTTCCATATTGACTTGGTTGTGTGGAATTGCCAAAAATGTCTGGTTAAAAGATTTAAGAAAACGCCAGGAAACCTTATCCATAGATGATGACATCCCGGAAATAACGGATACGCAAAAAATGAATGTTCAATGGGAGCAAAAAGAAATCTTACAGTTGATACATGATATGAATGAGCCTGTACGCGAAGTAATGTATTTAAGGTTAATCAGCAACTTATCTTTTGCTGAAATTGGAGAGATAATTGGCAAAACAGAAAATTGGACAAGAGTAACTTTTTTTAGAGGAAAACAAAAAATTGTAAAGGAGATGTTGAAAAATGAATAAAAAACTTCCATGCTACATTGTTTCCGATTTGTTACCGTTATATCAAGATGATATATTATCTGAACAAACGAAAAAGGATATCGATAAACATTTAAACGAGTGTGAAGAGTGCAAAAAAAAGTTGGTGGAAATGGAAACGCAAATAGATGTTCAAAACACAAATATCGAATTAAAAAGTAATCCATTAAAAAAGGTGAGATTTTATCAAAAAATACTGACGGTTTTGGGGGCGGTTATAGCATTCATTTTAGGCGCATGCACTCCGATTGCGATACTAGGGCTTACTGTTCTTGAACGAGGAGAGATCGCCGCTTATCAAATTGAGAGAGCGAAAAGTCTTTGGTATGTATTGGCTTCATGGAGTTGCGCTGCAGGAATTGTAGTATGTGTAATTTATTTTTTGCTAATACTGCTTATCAAGAAAATAATTAGAAAACGATAAAGTAAAATGGTTAAAAATTAACGTCCAGCTTATACGACAAATCAGCACAAAGAGGGGAATCTAAGAGAATGTGAAACTTTTTCTGTAAATAATGTTTTAGAAGGTCTTCTATGGTAA
>NZ_JAPJQP010000035.1:0-5035 GCF_030825015.1 Mediterraneibacter sp.
ACATTTAACAAAGCTACATTCTCTTTCTTTATAACAGATACTTCTTCTCGCAACCGATCTACACGATTTTCAAGATCCAGGTTTCGATCTGATAGCTTTTGATTTTTGCTTTTCAGTTCTAAATATTTGCTATACAATGCCTGTATCATGTTCGCAACTTTTTTCACCAAAGGAAATATTCTCTTCCTGTAAGATTTTGCAGACTCTAAAGTTCCGGCTTCTGGCAGCCATTCTTCCGGATAATATCCATACTCACGTGCATGTGAGTCAACAAGTCCAGCTTTTGAATTTAGTGCAGAAAATCGTTTTTCTAACACTTCTGTCTTTTTAATTACTGCATCTCTCTCTTTTTCTACCTGTTCTTTTTCCTTTTGGATCTCATCCACACATTCGCTGATATCATGCAAATCATGTTCCAATAAATTCTTATGTTCCGTTAATTCTTCTACTTCCTGTTCTCGAACCTTTTTCTTGTAATCCAATACAGAAAGATGTGGTTCATGAGTTCCTTTCTGATCCCATTCTATCTCATTTTCCCTCATGACCATGGCTAATTTTTCCTTTTCTGATTGTACCCATTGATTTAGCTCCGTCTCACTTCTGGAACCACCTTTAAATCCTAATGACGATAAGGCTTGTTTTAAAGATACTCTTGTATCAAGTCCTCGCTTACTTCCTGTAACATAGGGAATAAAATCAATATGTAGGTGTGGTGTTGCTTCGTCTAAATGCAGATGAGCAGCAAATACTCGCAACGTAGGATTCCGTTCTTGAAATCCTTTCATGTATTCATCTAATATCTTTGCAGCAAGCTGTCCCTCCATCGTTTCTGATCTCATATTGTCTTTATCACCGATCTGAAGGATAACCTCATGAAATAATTTTTCTTGTTTCCCGGAACGTATCTTTTCATAGTAATCATCTATCTTACGATCTTTTCGAGTCTGTTTATCGTTGTAACGTTTCAAGGCTTCGTCAAATAATTCATGATATACGTCTTTGATATCTTCATTACAATATTCAACATTCCAATGGGTTCTGTTCGGATCCGTATTCTTTGCATGAAATTTTCTACTGTTATGGTTCAGGGAGCCTTTCCCTGTCATAAAACTAATCGTCCTCTTCAATAAATCTCCTTTCCTTCATTTTAAAACGCCAGATATGGCGATCATGTTTTGTTACTTTTGTCAAAAGTAACGCAAAAGCACTTTCGACAGCCTAACGTCCATCAAAAGTACCCTTGCGCCCTGCCGGGAGCTTTCAAATCAGCCAGCACTGTATCGGCTACACCCTACGGCAATTCTCCTTGTTTGGTATGATACAGGTGCGTGCCACGCTCCTGTTCTATATTCCCCAAACAAACATCACCACCGATAACTGGCTGACACTCCACGCTTATGTAAATATTCCTGTCGTGCTTTCTCCTGCTCTTCCTCAGAAGGAGCCGTCTTATACTTCGTATAGAGTTCATGTCTGACTAATGCATCCAATTTTTCTTCCAAGCCATTTCGAATATCTTCTTCATACTGATCATCTGAACCCAGATGATAAAAGATCAATTTTCGAAACAGTTCATAATCAATCTGTACTTTTTTCATCACTTCACTCCTTTTTAATCAAGGTGGCAAGATTCCCTATTCTTTAAGATATGGTAATCTTGCCATCTTCCTTTACTCTTCTTGTAACATCCAGAACCATTTATTTCCTATCTTCACAGAATCAATCTGTAATTCCTTCTTCGCATTCCAAAGTGTTTTCTTTTTAATTCCTCGTTCTTCTGCTTCTTCCGCTATTTTTGCCTGTTCCATTGATCCATTTGCTAAGATCTCTTTTAAAAAATCTTTCGCACTTCGGATTTTTTGCCCTCGTCCATCACCAGACAATAAGTCCTCTGCACTGATGTCATATTTTCCAATCCAATGGAATCCTTTTTCCTTGTCTAATCGAAAGGCAATCGCATCTCCTTCCGGAGCAAGAGAACTCTTTACATGACAGATCACTCGGATTTCCGGTTCATCTTTCACTCTTCCAACAATCAATACGCTTCTTGCTGCCGCTTGAAAGTCAATAGAGCCCAATCCACGATAGGATGATTTTCCATTACTATTCTTATTCATATGACCGATCAGAATAATGGCACATTGATATTTCTCTGCTAATACAGAAATTCTTTTCATCAATGGGCGAATCTCATTTGCCCTATGCATATCAACACCAGCCCCTAGAAAACCTTGAATTGGATCTAATACTACAAGTCTTGCTTTCGTCTGTATAATCGCTTCTTCCAGCCTTGCATCTACCATGGTTAATGGCTGATCCTGGTCATCAATCACCAAGACTCTGGAACAATCTGCCCCTGCCGCTAACAATCTTGGTTTGATTGTATCGCCCAATCCATCTTCAGCTGTTTGATAAATCACATTGATTGGCTTTACACCTGTTTCTTCTTCGGTTATCTCATTTAGTATTGGTTCTCCCTTTGTTAATTTTGCAATGATCTGCAACACCACGGTGGTCTTACCCTCTCCAGGATCTCCCTGAATAATGGTGACCTTCCCGTATGGTATGAAGGGATAAAAGAGCCATTCAATTTCTTCCACTTCAACCTGATCCATGTGGATCAATTTCAGGCATGGTTCTGCCTTTTTTACTTCTCTATAATGTTCTTCCATTTCCACCTCCTGCCCAACCGGGCAAGTCCCTGGCAAACAGAATTTAACAATTGTTGCAACAACAATTTTGTGATATACTCAAGTTGTTAGGATGGTATATCAGTTATTCTGATGATCAGGGAACTTGCTCAGATTATTTCTGGGCTTTTTCTTTTTTCCTTCTTTCATAGTTTCTTTCTTCTGCAAATGCATTTAATATCTCCAACATTGTTCGAATAGGTGTAAACAATTCTTCATCGGCATTCTCTAATGTAGTTAACCTTTTTAGTTCCTCTTCAATCCCTCGAAGCTGTTTTCTAAACTGTACTAACATCAATGGATTTCCTACTGCTGTGACTTTTTGATGTAAAACACTTTCAATGATATATTCTTGTCTCGTCTGGTATCCACAAAGCTTTACTCTTAAATCCAGCTCTTCATTTTCTTCCGGAGACATTCGAAACGCTATGGTTACATTACGCCACCGATTCTTGTTATCCCGATTTTTTTCACTCATCCAGATATTCCTCTCTTTCCTGATTTAGATTTTCCGCCATCTCTGTTTGGATTGTCGGGAACAAATGTGCATATCGATATGTGATCTCCACACTTTCATGTCCTACCCTTTCTCCTATTGCCACCGCAGAATATCCCATATTGATCAACAATGACACGTGAGAATGTCGTAAATCATGGATTCGTATTCTCTTCACTCCTGACAACTTCACACCTCGATCCATTTCATGATGAAGATAGCTTTTTGAAATTTGGAATATCCTGTCATTTTCATTTAAACCATACAGCATTCCTATATACGATTCTAATTCTTCGCTTAAAAATTCCGGCATGGTGATCATACGATTACTCTTCACAGTCTTTGGATCTGTAATAATATCCTTCCCCTCTAATCTTTGATAAGATTTATTGATCCGGATAGTACACGCCTGAAAATCGAAATCTGCCGGTGTCAGTGCTAACAACTCTCCCATACGCACTCCACACCAATATAGAATTTCAAATGCATAAAAGGAGATTGGCTTATCCGCCACCGCTTCAATGAACTTCATATACTCTTCTTTTGTCCAGAAAAGCATCTCTTTTGTTCTTTCTTTTCCCATAGATCCCGCCTTGCGTGCAGCATTGCTTTTCAAATCATAGAAATTAACTGCATGATTCAAAATTGCACTCAGCTGATTATGGATGGTCTTTAGATAGACCTGTGAATAGCCTTCTCCTTGTTTATTTCGATAGTTCATCATGGTGTTCTGCCACTGTCGAATATCGGAAGGTTTTATTTCCTGCAACTTCTTTTTCGAAAAATATGGGAGAATCTTTTTTTCTACAATATGCTTTTTCGTCAGCCAGGTATTATATTTGATTCTGGATTTGATATCATTCAGATAAAGATCTACAAAATCTTCAAAATACATATCCAGACTCAAATTCTCCTTTAATTTAAACGCTCTTTCCCATTCCTGGGCATCACATTTGCGTTTAAATCCCCTTTTCGTCTTCTGCTTTCTTACGCCGGTCCAGTCCTTATAATAGGTTCTTACCTCGTAAGTATTTGACTTTTGGTTTTTGATTACTGTCAAAACATCACCTCCTGCTATTTCATTTCGTTCATACCGTAAACTCGTTCTTCAAAATATTTACGGCTGATTTTTCCTTTGACAACAACGAAACCTTTTTGCTCCAATTCAGCATTTAACTGACGGATCAAACGATACGCATAGGAATCAGATACTTCTAATTCTTTCGCTACTTCTTTTGCTGATATAAATAATTTACTAGCCATCTATATCCCTCCTTTCTTTTTTCAGTTCATTATCGAACGGTGTATATGCATCATAACATTTCATTTCCGTACTGTCAATAGAATAATTTCAAAAATGAACGGTTTATTTTTATATTTCATTTTTGAACTGTTTATGCTATACTTTTAAGTAACAATCAGCAAAGGAGTGTTTTCTTATGACAGTAGGTGAGAAAATAAGAAAATTCCGGATCGATCAAGGATATACACAGAAAGAATTGGCAATCATGTCCGGCTTGAGCGAATCGGCAATTAGAAATTATGAACTTGGGAATCGTTTTCCATCATCAGAACAATTGGAAAAAATAGCAAACTCATTAAAGATCAGTCCATACGCCATGTCTGATCCAAACTTTGATACTTATGTTAGTGTCATGCACGCATTATTTGCTTTAGAGGATCAATATGGTCTGCACGCCTACCAGGATGAATCCGGCGTACCACAACTCATGTTTAAAGACAAAGGACATGATTCTTTAAATATGCTGGATAATATTGGAGCATGGGCTGATATGTACCAGAAATTCAGAAATGAAGAGATTACAGAAAAAGAATATTTAGACTGGAA
>NZ_JAPJQP010000017.1:0-38468 GCF_030825015.1 Mediterraneibacter sp.
CTTTTTTACTTTTATATCTTTTTTACTTTTAATGTCTTTTTTGTTTTGGCTCTACAGAACCGCTTCCTCTATATGTTCTGTAAATATTTTTCTGATCCCTTCAAGTTCTCCCAATCCTTTTAAAATCACTCTGACTTCATATCCCTTTTCCTCAAGCTCACTTTTCCAGGATTCTTCCTCCCCTGCCATATCATTTTTCGCATGATCTCCCGCAACAAACATAAACGGCATAAGCACAACTTTTTTCCTTCCTGATATTTCCAGCTTTGCCATGACATTTCTTAAATCCGGGAAACTTTCCACTGTTCCGACAAGCGCCTGATTATATCCCAAAGCATGAAACGTATACTCCAGTGTCGGATAGGCAGAATTTGCATGATGGTCCGTTCCATGTCCCATCAGCACAAGCATCTCGTCTTCTTCTACTTTCGTTTTCTCCATTACTGCATGGATCGCCTTTTTATAATCTTCTACGGAACTAAGGAGCGGTTTTCCGACATGCACTTTCCGAAACAACTGCATCTTATCAAAAACATCTTCCAGCATCCGGTCATTTTCTATCCCGTTAATGACATGAGTCGGCTGAACGATAACCTCTTCAATCCCGTCTGCCGCCATCCTTTCCAGCGCCTTTTTGACCGGATCGATCTGTATGTCTGCGGTACGTCTTAACTTCTTTATGATCATATTGCTTGTAAACGCCCTGTATACAGCCGCTTCTTTAAACGTCTCTGCGATTTCCTTTTCAAGTACGTCAATCGTTTTTTCCATCGTATCAAGATGGCTTGTTCCAAAACTGACTACAAGAATCCCTTTTCTCATTTTACATCTCCTCTCTGCTTCTGTCTGTTCTGACACTTTCCGCAAGTCTTGCTTCTAAGTTTTCCCATGTGCGCGGCAATCGGTCTTCCTCTGATAAAATTTTTTTCTCGATTAATTTTCTGTACACCCGAAGAACAGCCGGCATTTCTAACTCTGCCTCCTTTAGACCTTCAAGATCCTGACATATTTCTTCTGCTTCACCGTGACGAATGACTCTTCCTTCATGCATAAGCACGATCTCATCCGCCCATCCGTAGGCATACTCTATATCGTGAGTTGCGATCAATACCGTAATTCCTCTTTCCGATAAATGTCCGATCATTTCATTAACTTTTTTCGTGTGCTTCATATCAAGCGCAGCCGCAGGTTCATCTAAGATCATCACCTTCGGATGCATAACTAAAATATCTGCAATCGCGACCTGCTTCTTCTGTCCTCCGCTTAAAGCATGCGTCGGCTGGTCTTGAAACGAAGAAAGCTCCAATTCTTCGATCACCTGTCTGACCGCTCTTTCTGCTGTCTCCTCATCTGCTCCTAAATTCAATATTCCAAATGAAATTTCTTCATATACACTTGCCGAAAAAAGCTGCTCGTCTGGATTTTGAAATACAATCCCGACTTTGCGTCTCACATCTAAAAGACCTTTTTTTGTATATTCTATCTGCTTTCCATCTATTAAGATCCTACCGAAATCCGGTCTTCGAATCCCGTTCAAGCAAAGAAAAAAAGTTGATTTCCCTGAACCGTTTCCGCCCATAACCGCCACTTTTTTCCCTTTGCGAATTTTCAAATTCAAGTGATCAAGCGCCTTTGTTTTACTTCCTTCATATGTATAATCTACATTTTCCGCCCGGATCACATACTCGGTTTCTTCTCTTTCTTTTCCTTCTTTGTTTCTTTTTTCTTTAAACATGTTTTTGTCTGTTTTCTTAATATCTATCTTATTCATAACATCATCCGTTCTGCTGCCGCACAAATCATCAAAAGAATTTCAAATACCGCCAATAAAAAAATCTCTTTCCTTTTCACCTGCTGTTTCAAGCGCAGCACCTTTACTGTCCCATCATAGCCCCGCGCTTCCATCGCATCATACATTGCATTCGCCTTGCGAAAAGAGATCAAAAATAAAGAAACACTCATTTTCCCAAAAGACCGAATCTGTGTGCGATAATCTTTGTTTCCAAGCCGGGCTTCCTGCGCCGTCATAATCGCCGACGCCGTATGCAAAAGAAGAAAGACGAAGCGATAAATCAGCATCATCAATTCAATAAAGAGCTGAGGCATATGGATCTTTTGCAGCACCCCGATCAGATCCGTCATCGTCGTATTCAGCGAGAGGAAGTAAAGACATGATACGGACGCCAATGCCGTGACACACAAATTAACTGCCCAAAAAATGGATTCATAACTTGCCGTCACATAAAATCCCCCTATCCTTACGGCAAATGCATCCATAGGGACTTTTGATATGTTCAAAAAAACTGCTCCTGTCCCGACGATTAAAAATGCAGCAGGAATCAGCAATAGCTTCACATAGCGGGAAAAAGGAATCTTCCCCTTTCCCACTGTCAAAACTCCGTTTGCGATAAACACGATCAAAGACGCTGCATAGGAACGGCTCAAAATACAAATGAGAAGAGAAGAAATGGCATACACTGACTTCTCCGCTGCATTGACATATCTTAATTTTGAACTATAACACAGCTTATCTATAACGATCATTTACCGCTCCTTTCTAATTTATTCCAAAACCATTCTACTCATTTTACTTTTCCTGCAATGTTTCATATGCCTGTTCTCCCAGTTTGTCCGTCCATTTCTTGCGTTCCACAAACCTTCCCATTAGAAAGGCAATGATTCCGACTCCGATTCCTGTCTGAATGCAGAAAATAAGACTTTCTACTTCCCCCGGAAGTTCCCGATTTAAGGCAGTTTCCAAAACAGGGGTAAACCATGGTTCATATTCTCCATGTATTTCTTCCACCATCACGCTGCCCGCATCATCTGAACCGCCAAACTCTGCTTCTTTTAAGGCAAAAAGAGGAACAACCGCAATCAATACAACCGCGACCAATAATAGAATTACTGTTTTTTTATTTTTACTCATCCTACTTTTCCTCCTTTTTTTCTTTGAAGAATCCTATGCTTCTCAGCTCCGGCTTTGCATATGTCTCTAATCCGATCACGATCACAACTGTAAGAAATCCTTCAATCACGGCAAGAGGAATCTGGGTCGGTGCGAACACCCCGAGAAACTTTACCGCCGACGCCCCGATTCCTCCTGCCTCGGACGGATAAGCAAGCGCAAGCTGGATGCTTGTCACGCAATATGTAAACAGATCTCCCAAAAAAGCAGCGAAAAAGATGCCGACTCTTCGGTTCATGTTCAATTTTTGACATAATTTATAAATTCCAAACGAAACAACCGGACCTGCAACCGCCATGGAAAACGTATTTGCTCCAAGTGTCGTCAGTCCTCCGTGCGCTAAAAGCACCGCCTGAAAAATCAGAACGATCACTCCGAGCACACTTACGGACGCCGGTCCGAATAGAATTGCTCCCAGTCCCGTTCCCGTCATATGGGAACAGCTTCCCGTAACAGACGGGATCTTCAATGATGAAATAACGAAAATAAACGCTCCCGACATTGCGATCAGCGTTAAATTTCTCCGATTTTCTTTTACTTTATTTTTCAATGAAATAAAACCTGCGATCAGAAACGGCAGGCAGACGATCCCCCACGCGATACAATATCCTGCCGGAAGATATCCTTCCATAATATGCATCGCATTCGATACAGGCGCTACGGCAAATATCGCCGCAAATGCGATAGATGCTTTCAATAAGATTTTTTCTTTTTTTGACATGTTTTTTCTCCTTGATCATAATCCCGTAATCTACGAACTCATTTGAAAGTGAATATTCTGACTTAGGGATCAACGCAAATATTCCGCCTTCCCACAGAATCTTATTCCGCAGTGGCATCAGGAATACCGCTCCTCCAATACAGCAACGGGTATTGTGCAGGATTCTCACCTGACTTCCTCACAGATATCCGCCAAATAACTTCATCCGCAATCCGGCGTCCAAAACAAACTCGCTTTTATATCTGTTTATCTTTCAAACGTATGCCGAGTCCGACTAATACTCGATCCCTTTTCGTGCCCGGATTCCCAGGTCATAAGGGTGCTTCACCTTGCAGATCTCGGATACATAATCCGCTTTCTCCACAAGACGTTGGTCAGGATTGCGTCCGGTTAAGACAACTTCCAGACCTGTCGGTTTCTGTTCCAAAAAGCGAAACGCTTCTTCCTTCGGGATCAGCCCATACCCATATGCCGCCATAAACTCATCCATAACAAGCACATCATATGTTTCCTCCGATACTTTTCTCAAGATTTCATTCCACAGATTTCCATATATCTGCTTCACTTCTTCCCTCTCTTTTTCCGCCAATGTATTATAGAAACCATGTGATTTTTCCAGATGAATAACTTCGATTTCCGAAATTTCATCCAAAATTTTCAGCTCTCCTGAATTTTCATTTTTCAAAAAACGGGCAAAAAGCACTTTCTTTTCGCAGCCGGCCGCTCTCACCGCAAGTCCGATCGCAGCAGAAGTCTTTCCCTTGCCGTCTCCACAATAAATATGAATCAAACCTCGTTCCATCGTTTTTTCCTCTCTGTAAAAATCCTTTACATTTTACCACAAATATACACGCTATGACAATATTTTGTGCTATACTAAGTTGAGTCATACTAAAAAAGAAATCTTCTGATTGTTTGCTCTGCAAAAACAGTCGTACAGACACATCTCATTTTCGCACAAAATGCAAACCTTCAGTACAAATTATAAGGAGGAACAAAATGAATTTTACTTTTGCTCATAACAACTTAAACGTCTATGATCTGGACGCCTCTTTACAGTTCTATAAAGAGGCGCTCGGCCTTACTGTAACCCGCACAAAAGAAGCTTCTGACGGCAGCTTTAAGCTTGTTTATCTCGGAGATGCAGTCACCCCTCATAAACTGGAACTTACATGGCTTCGAGATATGGATCGCCCCTACAATTTAGGCGATAACGAGATTCACCTTGCATTTGAAACCGACGATTTTGATGCGGCTTACGCAAAACATAAAGAAATGGGATGCATCTGCTTTGAAAATCCGGGTATGGGAATCTATTTTATTTCCGATCCAGACGGATATTGGCTGGAGATCGTACCGCAGAAATTATAAGATCCAAAGGGCGGTCTTTCGGTTCTTTTCTTACCAAAAAACCAGCGCCCCAAGACGCTGGTTTTCCCTATCTTCAAAGATTTTTATATAATTTATAACAGCAGGAGGTTCTTATGGAACATTACACATTGCCTCATCAGCATAATCAATCGATGTCCCAGCTCATGGAACATTTTCCGGATATCGAAGCCTTTCAGTCCGCTGCCGATATCTTCAAACAGTTAAGTGACCCTACACGAGTCCGCATTTTTTGGATCTTATGCCATTGCGAAGAATGCGTGATCAATATCGCTTCCATGATGGAAATGAGCAGCCCTGCAGTCGCACACCACTTACGTCTGCTTCGTGCAAGCGGACTGATCGAATCCAGACGGGAAGGTAAGGAAACATATTACCGCGCCGGGACGTCGTCAAAAACACAGACGCTTCACCATATCATCGAAAAAATAATGGACATTTCCTGTATCACCAAAGAGGATTAATGTTCTCCGCTTTTACAGATTTTGGACACGAAGCGCTCTGACTGCATTTAAGACTGCAAGAATCATAACTCCTACATCCGCAAAGATCGCAAACCACATATTTGCAATTCCTAATGCACCGAGTCCAAGACAGGCAAATTTGATCACCAATGCAAACACAATATTTTGATATACGATCCGCAAACATTTTTTAGATATTTTGATTGCTTTCGATATCTTCAGCGGGTCGTCATCCATCAATACCACATCTGCTGCTTCAATCGCAGCGTCCGACCCCATGGCGCCCATTGCAATTCCAATATCTGCGCGAGTGAGTACCGGAGCATCGTTGATACCATCCCCTACAAAGACAAGTTTTTCCTTCTCTGATTTTTCAGCAAGAAGCTTTTCGACTTTTTCTACTTTATTTCCGGGGAGCAATTCACTGTACACCTCATCGATTCCCAAAATATCCGCTGTCTGTTCTGCAGTTTTCTTCGAATCTCCGGTCAAAATCACTGTTTTTTTGATACCCGCTCTTTTTAATTGTTCAACGGCCTCTTTAGAGTGCTCTTTCACAATATCGGAAATCACTATATGCCCTGCATATTCTTTATCAATCACCATATGAATGATCGTACCTGCCGTATGACATTCCAGATATTTTACTCCTAATTCTTTCATCAGTTTTCCATTGCCTGCCGCAACTTCATGACCATCGACAACGGCCGTGACCCCATGTCCGCTGATTTCCTGAATATCAGAAACTCTGCTTCTGTCGATTTCTTTTCCATAGGCTTTCTGCAGACTCTTACTGATCGGATGTGAAGAAGCACATTCTGCAAGAGCCGCATATTCCAATAATTTTTCTTCTTCCAAACGGTTATGATGAACTCCGCTCACCTCAAAAGTTCCCTTTGTCAGCGTACCTGTTTTATCAAACACAACATATTTCGCCTGTGATAACGTTTCCATATAATTCGATCCTTTGATCAGGACGCCTGCCTTGCTCGCTCCTCCGATTCCCGCAAAAAAGCTGAGCGGAATGCTGATCACAAGCGCGCATGGGCAACTGATAACAAGGAAGGTGAGCGCCCGGTAAATCCATACGCTCCACTGCGCTGTCTGCCCCGGCAATAACATCTGTATAACAGGAGGTAAAAGCGCTAATGCCAATGCTCCATAACATACCGCAGGCGTATAAACTTTGGCAAATTTAGAAATGAAATGCTCGGATTTTGATTTTCTGGAACTGGAATTTTCCACAAGTTCCAATATTTTGGAGACAGTAGACTCTTCAAACTCTTTCGTTGTCCGAACTTTCAAAACACCTGTCAAATTAATACAGCCGCTGATGATCTCATCGCCCTGCCGTACATCACGGGGGATACTTTCCCCTGTCAAAGCGCCTGTATTCAAACTGGATTTTCCTTCTACAACAATGCCGTCTAACGGTACTTTTTCACCTGGCTGCACAACGATGATGCTTCCCACTTCCACTTCGTCCGGATCTGCTTTCTCCAGTTTTCCGTCCTGTTCCACATTTGCATAGTCAGGTCGGATATCCATCAATTCACTGATATTCTTTCGGCTTTTCCCAACTGCATAGCTTTGAAACAATTCTCCGATCTGATAGAAAAGCATTACTGCGATTGCTTCATTATAATCACCGCTTTTGGAAGAAACGGCAAGTACAAACGCTCCAACAGTTGCAACAGCCATCAAAAAATTCTCATCAAATACGCGGCGGTTCATAATTCCCTTTCCTGCTTTTCTCAAAATATCATATCCGATAATGAAATAAGCGATCAAATAGAGAACCAACCGTAAAATTCCCTCTGCCGGAACAAAATTTAATCCAATCGTCAAGAATGCTGTGACGAGAATCCGGGCCAGCATTTTTTTTTGCTTTTTACTCATTGTATCCTCCCGCTTTATGATATATATTCAATTATTCATGTACACTCTGTAAAGCAGCCTCTCTGTACATGATACATACAAGATCCTTTCTTAAAATTCAATCTCACAATCCGGCTCCACTTTTTTACAGGCTTTTAATACCTCTTTCATCACTTCTTCCGGCTCTTTTCCTTCTTCAAAACGAACGATCATTTTCTGTGTCATAAAATTCACGGTCACATCTGCGACTCCTACAATTTTTTTCGCTGCATCTTCCATCAAATTCGCACAATTTGCACAGTCTACTTCGATTTTATACGTTTTTTTCATCTCTGATACCTCTTCTCTTTCCATATATTTTACTCATTTCAATAATTAAACATTTGTTTAATCTTTATAGCTGTAATATACACCTCTTCCATCAGGATGTCAATCTTTTTCTATTTTCAAATGCAAAAATATGCTTCCGAACATCCCAGAAGGTTCTTCCTTTCCCATGATAAAAGTTTCTTACACAATAAAAGCAGGAGCTGTACTCACAACTCCTGCAATTTACTTATGTATCATTTACCTTATTTCATACATTTATGTACGTTTTCTCAAAACATCGCCAATTCTGTTGATCTATTGACGAACATAAACCATTCCTGCCTGAACAGGTCCAATCTTCACAGGTTCACTCTCCTGCGGTGCGTGGATCATCATACCATTTCCGATATAGATTCCACAGTGATCCCAGTTCGTACACACATCACCAGGCTGCGGATCGCTGACACGAGGCCATCCCATGAATGTATATGTCGTTCCTACACGGCTATAACTTCCTGTCAGACAATAGCCAACAAGACCTGAACAGTCAAAAGCATTCGGTCCTGTCGCCCCCCATACATAAGGAAGTCCGATACATCCGTATGCACGGTCAACAATCACATTCCCTGTTACCGGATCATAAGGAGCTGCACTGCTGCCGCCTGAAGATCCTGCATTTCCCGGATTCGAAGGCGCCACTGTGCCTGGGTTCACATTATTCTTCGCTTCCTCTTCCTGTCTGCGGCGTTCTTCTTCCGCTTTCCGTTCCTCTTCCGCTTTTCTTGCTGCTTCCTGGATCATACTGTCAAGATTTGTAATCTCATCTTTTTTAGAATTGATCGTCTCTGTCAGCGTTGCCTGCTCTGCCTTATATTCCTTCTCCGTTGCCTCCAGATTCTTCTGTTCTGTCTCAAGCGTTTCCTGAAGATTCTCAATCTCTGTCACTGTATTCGTATATTCTTTGAGCTGTTCACGGTCATACTCATGCATCTTCTGCGAATATTCCGCCTGACTAAGCATACTTGACATATCGCCGGATGTCATAACTTTCTCAACCGTAGCGCTGCCTGTTCCGGATTCATACATAAATTTGATCCGCTTTTTCATAGCCTCGTACTGCTCTTCTTTTTTCTCTTCCGCAACTTTCAGATCTTCCTGTGCCTGAATGATTGCTTCTCCTGTTTCGATCAGCTTAAGTTCCAACTCATTCGCCTTTTGGATCAACGTATCGAACTGAGACTGAAGATCAGAAAGTTCACTTTCCGCTTCTGTTTTCTGATTCTTTAAATTTTCTTCATCTGATGCCGGATTCGCAAACGCAGGCGTCACCACCAGCGAGCAAATCAAAGCAGATGCCAAAAATGCACTATGTACTCTTTTTAATCTCATACTGCCACCTTTCCTCATTTTTTTATCTATGTCCCCACATAATAACATCATACAACACAAGCGTCTGCTTTTCAACAAAGTTTACGAAAAAAACACAAAAACATCCGACATGCATTTTGTTCCTATGAATGTCAGCAAAAATGCAGGGTATTTGTATCATTTACTTCTATTATTATAAAATAAATAATAACAAATATCCTGCATTTTTTCAATACTTTTTTAACATTTCCGTAACATTTCCCTTGTTTCTTACAACTCTTCTCCAGTCTGTTTTCTCATCAAGCCTTTGATTTATTCTTCTCTGATAACTGTTTTTTGCATAGAAAGAAACAAAAGTGAACAGACAAGCGCGCCCACGATTACCACCGCCGCCATCTGCATCGGCTCTGACAAAAAATAAGTAAACAAACCTGCCTGTAAAAAAAGAACAGAACATATATTAAGTACAATATGAAGAAGTACCGGAGCTTTCAGGGAACCAAACTTCTCATAAACATACGCCAAAAGCATTCCTAAAAGAAAACTATATACGATCTGAATTCCACCGGAATGCATGAATGCATACAAAATTGCCGTACACACCATGGAGTACGCAAAACCTTGGCGCTCCCGAAACCGTTTAAACAAAATCCCACGAAACATCAATTCTTCCGATATCGGAATAATTATTCCTAAAGCGATCACTTCCAAAGGCAGACTGACCGCTCCGCTTATCAATGTTTCCTGTACGCTTTCCGGATCATAAAACGCAAACTGCGCCATCATCATCAGACACTCTGCCGCAATACCGCCTGCACCCCCAAACAGTACAAGTATCCAATAACGGGAGAATCCCACCTGTTTTATCTCAATCCCGCATTGCCGTTCTGCCTTCCGATCCCGACGAAACAAAATCACTGTCATGATCATTGACGCTAATGACGCTAATGTCGTAATCACAAGACTGTACTTTGCAACGATTTCGTATGCCGGCTGCATCGCATCCATATATGCACTCATCACATCCTGCATAGCGGGATAACCGCTTTCCCGAACGAGATCTCTATATGCTCCCATCATATACGGAAATGTGATCACGAACTCTGCGCAAAATTCCACAATCCAGCGAATACCAAGATATCCAAGAAGGGGACCCATCAGACTCCAGAACGGATTTTTTCTTTGAATCTGATTCATCGGCTTTCCCTCTCTTTCTCCCAATTTATAAGCCACTTTTCTATCTTTTCTTTTTCTCCGCGAACCGTTCCCTGAACCATCTCAGGCTTTCCGCCTCCGCGGCCGTCAAACTGTGCATGAAACTCCTTTGCCAAATCGCGCACGTTCTGCTGCCTGCTTCCCAAAACATATCGGTATCCGTCTGAATCATTTCCATAAAATACCGCACAGGAAGGATGTCCTGCATCTAAAACAAAATTCATCAGTATACGCATAGAATCTCCGCTGAACTCCTCTGTAAAAATGCAGACAGACTTTCCGTTTTTCGGAATCATATCAGCCCTTGCCCTGACAAAATGTTTCTCCTTCTCCGAAAGTTCATACTTCAGTCTGCTTACTTCCTCAGACAGATGTACCACCGCTTCTGCAATCTCTCCTTCTTTTGCACAAAGAAGACGGGAAATTTCTTTTGTCTGATTTTCTTTGCGCACATAGTCTGCAAGCGCACGAACACCACACAACATTGTAATTCTGACGCCGCCTTTATATCTCTGCATATGAACCAGTTTGATTATTCCGATTTCTCCGGTATACGCCGTATGAGGCGCGCAGCAGGCACAGCAGTCATATCCCGGAATCTCGATAATACGAACCTGTCCCTCGATCTCAATCTTACTTCTATATTCGATCTGAGACAGTTCCTCCTTCTTCGGATAATGTGTAAGCACCTTAAGGTTTTTCCACACAGCCTCGTTTGCTTCTGCTTCAATCTGGCGAAGCTGTTCCTCCGTAAGCTCACCGTCGAAATCCATCGTACAATCTTCACTTCCAAGATGAAAGCCGACATTATGATATCCGTATGCCGCGTGAATCAATCCGGAAACAATGTGCTCACCCGTATGCTGCTGCATTTTCATAAACCGTTCTTCCCAATCAATGCGCCCCTCCACGGATGTTCCGACTTCCAGACAACCGTCTGTTACATGAAAGATACGACCGTCCCGTTCACAAACATCTAACACCCGAACGATCTTCCCTGCTCTTTCTGCTTTTTGGGATTTTTCTGCTCTTTCTGTTGTGTCTGTTATTTCTCCCGTCTCATTTACATCAGCTCCGAGCAAACACAGGACTCCGGTATCGGCATATTGTCCTCCGCCCTCAGGGAAAAAGGCCGTCCGGTCAAGTTCAACCTCATAACATTCTTTTCCGTTTCCTTTTTTCCCTTTTCTGCATTCTGCCTCGACGCAGGAGAGAACCTCTGCTTTAAATTTTGAAAGATGACTGTCTTTATAAAACAGTTTTTCTGTCATTTTCTATTACATCCTTTCCGGCGCTTCAAAACCAAGCAGATCAATGCATGTCTCCAATACGCGCTTTGTCAGTCCAAGAAGAGCAATGTAGCCAGAACGTTTCTCTTCGTCTTCCTCTGAAAGAATCTTCGTCTCATGATAAAATTTATTAAACTCGTTGGCAATCTCATAAATATAGGCGCATAATTTGTGCGGAGCTTTCTCTTCGTACACGGTTTCGAATACGTCATTAAATTTCAACGTTTGGAGCATAAGAGCCTTCTCATACACATTCTGAGCCGGACGGATGGAGAGCTCTTCCATCTTTCCGCCATTTTCTTTGTATTTTGCCAAAATCGACTTAATACGCACGATCGTATAAAGAATATACGGACCTGTATTTCCTTCAAACGAAGTAAAACGATCTACATCAAAAACATAATCTTTAGACGCCTGATTCGACAGATCGCCATATTTGATCGCCGCAAGACCGACAATTTGAGCGGTCTTTTTTGCTTCCTCTTCTTCCACTGTACGATTGCCCATAATCTTTTTATACATTTCGTCATTAATCTCATTGATCAGATTTTCAAGACGCATAACGCCGCCGTCACGAGTCTTAAACGGTCTTCCGTCTTTTCCGTTCATTGTACCGAATCCAAGAAATTTCAATTCCGTCTTCGGGTCTACGATCCCCGTCTTCTTTGCGCAGCGGAATACTTGCGTAAAATGAAGTTCCTGCCGCTTATCTACTACATAAATTACTTCATCCGGCTGGTAATCTTCTTCTCTTTGCACAAGTGTTGCAAGATCTGTCGTATCATAAAGCGCCGCACCATCCGACTTCAAAATCATACACGGCGGAACTTCTTTATTATCTGTCTCTTCCTGAACATCTACTACAAGAGCGCCTTCATCATAACGCGCAAATCCTTTTTCTTTTAACATCTCTACCATATCCGGAATATATTTTTGCGCGTCCGCCTCCCCTTTCCAAAGATCGAACTCTACATTCAATTTCTCATAATTCTTCTTAAGGTCTGTAACAGAGACATTCATAATATGATTCCAAATAGCCCTGTATCCTCTATAGCCATTTTGGAGAAGATAAGTCGCATGCAATGCTTCTTCCTTGTACGCTTCGTCCTTTTTTGCATATGCGCTTGCTGTCGGATATATCTCTTCCAGTTCTCCGATCGTAAACGGAGCCTCTTTCGGATATTCTCCGGCAAAATCTTCATCAAAGTACGGCAATTCCGGCTTGCGCTTCTTCAGTTCCGTGATAATCAGTCCCATCTGGTATCCCCAATCGCCGAGATGGATGTCTCCGATCACTTTGTTTCCTTTAAAGCGGATGATCCGTTTCACACTCTCACCGATGATCGCCGAACGCAGATGTCCTACATGAAGCGGCTTCGCTACATTCGGTCCGCCATAATCGATCATGATCGTCTCCGGGGCTTTTGTCTCTTCTACACCAAGTTTTTCCTTATCCGACATCTTATTCAAATAGTCCTCAATACTTTGCGGTGCAAGCTTCAGATTGATAAATCCCGGCTTCACAACTTCTACCATCTCAAAATAGGAACTTTCTTTCAAATATACCGCCACATCTTCCGCGATCATGAACGGAGCTTTTTTATATTTTTTTGCTCCTGCCATCGCGCCATTGCACTGATATTCGCACAAATCAGGACGATTAGAAAGAGTTACTTTTGCAAGTTCTTTATCATAACCGGCTTTTTCAAAAGCTGTTTCCATCTCTGTTGTAATTAAGTCCAACATTGTTTTCAATTTTCTACACTCCTTTATCTCGAAACTCTTTATCATATGAATGATATTCTAACATGTATCAGTTTTCACGGCAACAAACAACTTGAAAACACTTTACATTTTACTCACTTTGTGCTAGGATAATTAAAGTTGTTTGAAACAACGATGCGTCTGTAGCTCAGTGGATAGAGCAATGCCCTCCGGAGGCATGTGCGACGGTTCGACTCCGTTCAGACGCTTTTTTCATGCTCTTTTACAATCCGTTCTTTCATATCAGGATCAAATTTTCCATTCCGCAGCATCTCAATTTCATATTTATACGGCGCATACGACTTTTTCGGATTTGCCGCCGACGGTATATATGGTGTCTCAAGAATCTTGGGAACGTCTGCAAAATCTTCGTGATGAACAATATAATTGATCGCATCAAATCCAATATGCCCGAACCCGATATTCTCATGCCTGTCTTTCGCAGCTCCCGGAACATTCTTGCTGTCATTAATATGAAATACGGCAATCTGATCTTTTCCTATAATATGGTCAAATTCTCCTATCACATCATCAAAATGATGAATAATATCATAACCACTGTCGCTCGTATGACATGTGTCAAAACAAACTCTCAATTTATCGTTATATTTTACTCCATCATAAATCCGCGCCAATTCTTCAAACGTACGGCCGATCTCCGAACCTTTTCCTGCCATTGTTTCCAATGCCACACAGCAATCCATATCCGACGTAAGAACTTCATTGAGTCCTTTTATAATCTGCTTTGTTCCGATCTCTGCACCTTCTCCTACATGAGCTCCGGGATGAAGAATAAGTGTCCGGCTTTTACAGCTCACCGTACGATCAATCTCTTTCGCAAGAAATTCAACTGCAAGGGAAAACGTCTCTGGTTTTACCGCATTTCCCAAATTAATGATATACGGAGCGTGAACAACAATCTCCCGGATCCCATGCGCTCTCATATACTCCCATGCAGGTTCGATATTCAGTTCACTGATCTCTTTTCGCCTTGTATTCTGCGGCGCCCCTGTATAAAACATAAACGTATCCGCTCCGTAAGACACTGCTTCTTTTGCCGAACCAAGCAGCATCTCCTTTCCGCTCATTCCGACATGTGATCCTATTTTCACTTTACGATCCTCCATCTCCATCTCTATATTTTTGTAAGTTTTGCAAACAACGCGAACATTTTTCGGACGCCTGCCGTATCAAACTGCACCGTCACTTCATAATCTCTTCCGCCTTCTTTAATCTCTTCCACCGTACCGTCACCGAATTTCACATGACGCACACGATCTCCGACGCCATAAGACAGTCCTTCTGATTTTTTCGCCATCAGCCCGCTTCCTTTTTGAATTGCAGCGAACACAGGCTTCTGCGAATATGCTTTTTTCCCGTAACCGCCTTGTTCTGATAGATATACCTGCTTTTCTTGCGAAGCGCCGATTTGAGAAAAATGCTTCTCTTTCTTTCCCGTATCAAGCAGTTCATCCGGCATCTCCTGAATAAAACGAGACATTCTGTTATACTGTCTTTCCCCCCTCACCATTCGCATATTGGCGCAAGTAAGCGTTAATTTTTCTTCAGCGCGGGTCACACCGACATAACAAAGTCTTCTCTCTTCCTCCAGTTCCTCGGGATCTTCTCCGCTGACCGACAGATAACCGGGAAACAATCCCTCTTCCATCCCAGCAAGATAAACATGCGGGAACTCTAATCCTTTCGCACTGTGCAGCGTCATAAGGATCACATAATCCCGTTCCTCTTCTATACTGTCAATATCAGCAACCAGCGCCACTTCCTCCAGGAAACCGCTCAAAGTCGGTTTTTCATCTCTGTCACAGCAGCTTTCTTCATACGCCGCCGCTTTACTGACAAGTTCATCTATGTTCTGTACTCTTGCTTCCATTTCTTCCGGATCATCTGCTTCCAGGCTTTCTGCATACCCGGTTTTTTCAATCACTTCAGTCAGAAGATCCGTTACTCCTGCTTCTTCCGCACGACTTTTAAAATATTCGATCAAAGCTGCAAAAGAATCTAATTTTGATATGCTTCGACCGATTCCCGGAATGAGATCCGGTGCAAGCAGCGCGTCATAAAATCCAATCCCTCTTGCTGCCGCTGACTCTTGGATCCGATTAATCGTTGTCAATCCGATTCCCCGTTTCGGAACGTTAATAATCCTTCGGGCCGCCAGATCATCTTTTCCATTATCGATTGTTTTCAAATATGCCAAAATATCTTTGATCTCTTTACGCGAATAGAAATTAATTCCTCCCACGATCTTATAAGGAATATTCATTGCAACAAACTTTTCCTCAAGAAGGCGGGACTGCGCATTCGTCCGATACAAAACCGCATGATTGCTGTAATTTGCTCCCTGCTGCACCTCTTCCTTTATATCCTGTACAATAAACTGCGCCTCATCATATGCCGTATCAAACCGACGCAGACAAATCTTCTCCCCGCTTCCGTTGTCCGTCCAAAGCGTCTTTTCCTTTCTGCCTTTGTTGTTTCGGATAACACTGTTTGCAACATTGAGTATATTTCCCGAAGAACGGTAATTTTGTTCCAGTTTGATTACTTTCGCATCTGCAAATTCTTTCTCAAAATCCAAAATGTTTCGGATATTCGCTCCGCGAAATTTATAAATCGACTGATCGTCATCTCCGACTACACATAGATTCCTGTACTTTCCCGCAAGCAGACTGACAAGCTTAAACTGCACCGTATTCGTATCCTGATATTCATCAACCATAATATACCGGAAACGTTCCTGATAGTTTTCCCTTACATCCGGCTGCGTCGTCAAAAGCTGAACGGTCTTCACCAAAAGATCGTCAAAATCCAGTGCATTATTCGCCCGAAGCTGCGCTTCATATTCTTTATACACTTTCGCGATCTTCATCTGCGCAAAATCTCCCCCGGCATTCAATTCAAATTCTTCCGGCAGGATCATCTCATTTTTTGCAGAAGAGATCACCGATAAGAGCATCCGTTCTTTAAATCGCTTTGTATCAATATCAACTTTACGGCACACTTCTTTCATAAGCGTCTTCTGATCATCTGTGTCGTAAATCGTAAACCGATTATCGTAGCCAAGGCGGTCTATGTATCTTCTCAAAATGCGTACGCACATCGAATGAAAGGTACTGACCCAGATACTTTCAGCTCCGGTACCGACAAGACGATCTACTCTCTGACGCATCTCTCCTGCCGCCTTATTCGTAAACGTGATCGCAAGAATATTCCACGGATTCACGCCCTTTTCCTCAATCAAATACGCAATCCTATGAGTTAAAACTCTTGTCTTCCCAGACCCTGCCCCTGCCAAGATCAAAAGAGGACCTTCCGTATAAAATACAGCTTCCTTCTGTGGTTCATTCAATGTGTCATATATCGCCATTTATAAGCTCCTTATCTTTCCTTTTTCTTTCTGCCCGCAACATCTGCTTCTGACTAGCATAGCACGTGTGTATTGTTCTTATTATCGAACATATTTTCGCCAAAGTCAACCTTCTTTTTTATTCCTTTTCCAAAGTCATTTTCGCTCCTCGTTCTCAGTCATTTTTATCTTTTTAATCATTTTTACTTTCACCTTACAGATTATATTTTTCACAAAACTCCTTGCTATCTAGTTTTCACTACTATATAATAAGGACATCGAGGTGATATTATGGAAATAAACATGACTGATCTGTTAAACAGCATAACAGAAGATCTTAGCAGGATCGATTACATCAAACCGAATGAAATACCGAATATTGACTTATATATGGATCAAGTGACTACCTTTATGGATGAACATCTTGCCGGAACAAAACGACATAGTGAAGATAAAATTCTGACAAAAACAATGATCAACAATTACTCAAAAAATAATCTTCTCCCTCCGTCCGTCAAGAAAAAATATTCTAAAGATCATGTCCTTCTTCTTATATTTATTTATTATTTTAAAAACATCCTTTCCATAAAGGATATTGAAACTCTGCTTTCTCCTCTGCGGGACAAATATTTCTCCGATGAAAGCACGATCAGCCTTTCCGAGCTGTATCGCGAAGTTTGCGAATTAGAGAAATCCCGCCTCAAACCGCTTTCTGAATCTGTCCAGGAAGCATACGAAAGCTCATTTTCCGCTTTTTCAAATATCGAAGATAATGCCGATCAAAATGAGCTTCGCCTTTTTGCATTCATTTGTTCGCTGAGTTTTGATGTCTACCTGAGAAAGGTTATGATTGAAAAAATTGTAGATGAACTTGCTTTGAAAAATGAAGATCCGAAAAAAAACGGAAAAGATAAATTTGACAGAAAATAATAAATGCCGGAGAGACTTGCTGATGCATCTCCGGCATTTTTATTATTTTTTGTCAATCCGCTCAAACACCATATCGTATCCGTCATTTCCATAATTAAGCGAACGATTCACGCGGCTGATTGTCGCCGTAGAAGCGCCTGTCTTCTCTGCAATTTCCAGATAAGTCTTCTGTTCCCTGAGCATTTTCGCCACTTCAAATCTCTGCGACAAAGAAAGCAGTTCATTAATCGTGCAAATATCTTCAAAAAAAATGTAACACTCTTCTTTATTTTCCAGACTGAGAATCGCTTCAAAAAGATAATCTACTGCCTCTGTCCTGATTTTTTTACTCATACAAACTTCTCCTTTTCACCACTGCGGCTTATGTCTGCCTGAACGACTGCGTCTATAACAGTTTCCCAAAGCACTGTTATATTTTAGCACATTAAACTCTTGAAGTCCATATGTTAATCATTTAAATTTATAAAGATTTACTGTTTTACTGTTTCAAAGTGTTCTGGCAGACTCATTTATAGGCATTTAAATACGGTTTCAATCTGTCAAAACTTGTCGTAACAACAAGTTCTTCAGGAAATGCACACAAGTCGAAGATTTCTTCTACATAAGTAAAATTACCTGCATCCACATCGATATGCGCGTCACTTCCTGTCGTAACCGGAACTTCATACTGCTTACACAAATCCAACATCGTAAGGACATTTTCCCGTGTCCCTTTCCTACTGCTGGAAGGTCTCATCGAAGAATTGTTCACCTCTAAAAGTGTTCCTGTCTCTTTTGCCATCTTAACAAGCCTTTCATAATCAATCGGAAACCGCCCGTCATCAGGATGTCCGATAATATTGACATAAGGATTTTTCATTGCCGCCTCATACGCTCTCATATTTTCCTCTTCCGTATGTTCCATCCCATAGCACGGTGGGTGGATGCTTGCAATGACAATATCCAAATCGCGACAAGCGCTTTGGGGCAGATCGATCCTGCCCGTTTCATCCATAATATTGACTTCAGCTCCCATTAACAGACGGATTCCGCAGCATTCTCTCGGAACAACATCCAAGTTTAAAAAATAGAATAACCCGCATGTTCCCGGCATTTCCGGCGCATGTTCCGTAAGCGCAAGAGCCTTCAGCCCTTTTGACTGCGCCGCCGCTGCCATTTCCTTTATCGTACTGTACGCATGTCCGCTCGCCAGCGTATGAGAATGTGTATCTGCTTCAAATTTCATGATTTTTTCTCCTTTCGTTTTTCATAACAGCTGATTCTTGAATTTCTATCCATTGATATTAATTTATTTTAATCTTTTAATTCTGATATCATATCATATTTTGTTCTGTATTTTCGATCATATTTTACACTTTTCGATTTATTGTTACATTTTTCATTGTTCTTAGTCTTGCAAAATGCTATAATAAAACCATTATAAATTCGATTTATCGAAGAGAGAGGAGTATTGATTTTTATGAAATGTCCGATATGCGGAAATGAACTCGAGATCAGAAATAAACAGATCGGCACAGATAACAGCGGAGATCCGGTCTTTAATGAATATGCAGTTTGCCGCGATTGCAAGAAGCAATGGAACTTAGACAAACAACGTGCGAAAAAGGCTGCTGCAAAAGCAAACGCAAAGAAAACTGTAAGCGCGGAAACTACAGGCGCCGAGAATAATGCAGTTCAAAAAAAATCAGAAAATAAAAACAAAAATCAGGTGAAATCTTCCACCCCGAAAACTGCTGCAAAAGGTCACGCAGAAGATTCAGCCGAAGGCGCAAAACGATCAAAAACAGCATCTGAAACTCAGCGGCAGACAACTTCCAAATCGCCTGCCCCGAGACAGAACAGAAAACCGACCGCCAAACCGGCTGACGGAACAACTGTACAATTTCCCGAACGTTCCGAAAAGAAAGCTCCAAAAAAGCAGCCTTCATCCAAACAGGCTTCTGAAAAATCAAATCCGAATGAAGACAAGCGCTACAGCAATATCCCACCGGAACGTGTTCGCACAAAACGAGAAAAAGCCATTCGCAAAGGCTATGAAGATATGCTTGCAACCGGAACTCTCGACACCGATAAAGTAAAGAAAGAAGCCTCTGCAAAATCAAGCAAAAATAAAAACAGTAAGTATGACACAAAGGCATCCCGAAGAGTGCCAGAACCTGAAATTGACGATTATGAAGACGATTATTATGAAGATGTTCCGAGATTCCGTGCAATGCGTATCATTCTTGGAATTATCTCACTTGCCGGATTCGGATTCTTCACTTATAAAGGATTTACAACCGGACTTAGCAGTACGACAGAAGGCGGCGGGACAAGTGGTACATTATATATTATCCTTGCCCTTTGCATGCTCGTATCTTCACTTTTTTATTTTATTTTACAGAAATCAAATACGATCTTCGCTTTTCTCCTTCCGATGCTCTTCTACCTTGGAAGCGGTGTATTTGCATTCCTGAAACGCGGAGATGACCTTCAACTTCTCATCGCTGCTGTTGTAAGCGGAATTATGGCCATCATTTCTCTGATCCTTGCGATCACGTCCAGAGGCGGCTCTGATTATTCAGATGATGAAGAAGAAAATTATGACGAAGCCTTTGAAGATGATTATGCAGAAGATGATTATGAAGATTAAGGCTGCTGCCGAAAAGCACTGCCCCGAATATTTCATATAGTTTGAAAATTAAAACTAAAATTATTATAGAAAAAAACAATAAGAACAGAGCGATACTGACAAAGATATTTTTAACTTGTCGTATCGCTCTATTTTTATAAAACCTTTTGTATTTATTTTCACTGCGTCACTCCATCTTACATATAATTACAATAAAACCAAACTACATGGAGACCTCATGAAAAAACAACTTTTCGCAGCCTTTCTTATTATTGTTCTTGCCTTTGCCCTGTGCACAGGCTGCTCCAAAACTAACAAAGATAACGGAACACAGACATCGACATCTTCCGCAGCCAAAACAAAAGACACTGCTCCTTCAAAAATCACATTAAACGAAGTCGCACATTCGGTTTTTTATGCTCCACTATATGTTGCGATTGAAAAAGGTTATTTCCAAGACGAGAAAATCGACCTCACTCTTGTCACCGGATTTGGGGATGACGCATAAGGCTAAAATATTGATGAGAAGATGATACAATATTTCTCCCCGGAGCTGATCCTCCGGGGTAAATTTATTATTTTACTCGGATCTTTTGTCCCGCATAAATCAAGTTCGGATTAACAATCCCATTCAGACCTGCAAGATGCCGATACGTTGTACCATACTTAGCAGCAATTCCAGATAATGTGTCCCGGGACTGCACTGTGTAATAGACTTCGCCGCCGGAAGAAACATCAATCTTGTTCTGCACCTCGTTGTACCGATTTCCAAGTGCTACTTTTCTTGTGTCTCCATTTCCATATTTTCCCGCATAAACTTCTTTCACAAGTGTATCTACGGAGGCAGATGCAATATAGTTAATCATATTCTGCACCTCATTATACCGATTTCCTAGAGCATTTTTTCTAGCGTCTCCGTCTCCATATTTTCCCTGCATAACCCCAACAACAAGATCAAGCGTAGATCCAGATGGTGCTACTGCCGGCGGATCCCCTCCTGTAATTTCTGCTGGATAATCTCTATAACAATGATTTATATCCACGTTTCCGGAAATTCCCGGAACAGATCCGCCTGACGTATACTGCCAGATATCATATGTTCCCTGATATGTACAGACCAAATTATACTGTGCCACCCATTTTACAAACCGCTCCAACCCTACAAGGTAGTTTGTCCACCAATTTGTATTGGCGTAAACTCCGCACCAGTATCCAGCGTTTTCGATGATGCCCCCAAAAATATTTGCTCTTCGTATTGCTCCTTTTTCCGTTCCAGCCTGCTCCAAATCTAAATAAATTGGGTATGAAAGTTTATATCCGCTTACCAATCTCAGGACGTGTTCCGCTTCGCTTCTCGCCTTTGCGTCACTTGTCGCGTAGGAATAGATATATACTCCGAACGGAATTCCAAGTCTTGTACATTCATCTGCATTTCTTTTCCACTGCTTATCATCTTGGCTCGCAATATTATCTCCATATCCGCATCGTAAGATTGCCCCATCGATATGTCCTTTTACTGCATCCCAGTTAATAGACCCTTGATGTTCGCTTACATCGATTACTCTTAAATTTGCCATGTTCTTCTCCTTTCTTTCGGCGTATTGCGCCAGCGCAAAAAAAGAGAGCCTGCCTCCAAGCTCTCTAAATTATTCTATCTTCCTATATTTAATTTCAGCATCAGCGCTTCCTGCAATACCTGTGAGAAATTAACTCCTCTGGCAACCGCTTCTTCGTTCAGCCATTCCGGAATACTAAGCGTCTTCTTGATTGCACGTGAATTGTGTTTCTTCTGATATTCCATCATATCAAACTCTACGACAGCTAAAATTCCGTCTTCCGCATCTACTTTATTTATTTCTGTCGGTTTTGGAATCGGTTCGCCTTCTGCTTTCCTGCTTGTAAGAGAGATTCCCAGCGCATCTACTGCCATCTCATAAGCCTGCTGCATATCATCTCCCTCTGTTAAGCATTCCGGTAAATCCGGAAAGGATACCCAAAAACCGCCTTCTTCCGCCTCGTGAAAAATTGCAGGATAAAATAATTTTTCCATACGTAATACCTCCGCTTTCTTTTTCAGGCGCAGGGCTATTTAAGCCCCGCTTGTTTTAATATCGCCTGCTCCAGCCCCTTTTTCATGGCTTTGGAGTGATAAGGAACAATAACTGTTATCCCTGTCGTCTGATTCTTGAGTTTTACATGAGAACCATTTTGACTGATTTCCTCAAACCCGTTTTTCTTGAGATGTTTTATCATCTCTCTCGGTGTCATTGGCATCTTTTGTATCTCCTTTCCTTATCATGATTGTATTGTATCACGTATTATTACGTATGTCAATTATTTTTCACGTATCTTTACGTATTATTTATGTTTATTAAATTTCGTCCGCTGCCACATCTCCGCGACTTTTTCCCAGCCACCGGTTGCCACTAAATATACTATAAATGCTGCTATCATAGTTCCAACAATATAATACCAACTTATCTGAATACTAAAGTATATGCATAAAATCACAACCGCCAATGGGCACAAGATCAAGGCCACCACAAGTGCCACTACATTTGTCTGGATTTTTTTCAACCCCGGCATTTCTTTGATTACCTGTGTGATAATACTGGTCAAAAACGCCAATACTCCAATCGCCATAAGTAAATAAGTTACATACTGCATTAAAATTTCCATACTCATAATTATTCCTCCATGTCATGCGCCTGTTTGTTCAAGTGCTTTTCGATTTTATTGATTGCTTCTGTTACCGGACCATTGCACCCCTGCTCTTTTAAACCTTTCAGGCATGCCAATAAGCCGTATGTGGCAAGACACTGCTCCTCGTTTATTTTCCTGATATCTTCATTATGCGTTTTTTCTAGATTTTCTAGTTTTTTTTCTATTTTCGCTGGTTTTTGATAAAACTTGTATATCGCGACCATTATTCCCCCGATTACGCCGAGCGCGCCGATCAGCGCCGCTGCAGTTATAATCGTGTCTGCTGTAATATACATCGGTCTATCCTCCTATTTTATTTTATGCATAAAAATAAGACCTGTTACGGTCTTGCCCTGATTTCTCTCATATTTGCTCCTACTTTACTGCTTCAAAGTAATGTCCTACCAGTTCCGATGCTTTATTCTGCAAAGCCTGCCCACTGTTTCTTGTGCATCTGTAAAGAATGCCGTCCTCTGTATAATACTTTCCCTCGAAGACTTCCATGTTCACATGATACGGAATCGGATCTGCCTTCGTTCCGGTATGTTCCTCGTCAATCCTTGTAAAAATGCTTTCCGTTTCCTGTCCCGGTATCCACTGCGCTTGGAACTGCTGTCCCGGATTAATGGTCTTGTAGAGCACATCCTGGTGGGTAAATTTGTAACCTGCATCCACTGTCTTCTGATCCGCATGAAACCAGACGGCGTCAATGTAATGCGGAACATACACGATTTTCTTAGACTTCTTATCCGAAAACGCATTGAAGATAGTAATATCCGTATTAGTCAGCATCACTCCACCCCCAGATATAAAAGTCCAGTATTCATTAAATAACATTCTGTAATACCGTACAGTTTCTTGCGTAATACTTCTTGCGGGTTCTGACCGTCTGCAATCTCAGTTACATAAGATACAGAATATCCGTCCGTGCTCTCCGACTTCTTGACACTCTCATCGCCCTGTTTCTCAACTTTGTAGATTGTCTCCGCCATATCGCAGAGACAATTCTTTACAATGTTGTCATAAGGATGTCCTTCGAGCTGATCAAAAGTAAACATATGCAGATATATTTCCGCTTTTTTGATCACATACGAGAATTCATTTTCAGGGATCACACGCCCTCCATAATGATCCGTATAATAATTGTAAATCACTTCCTGCATACGATCCCCCATTCTTATGCTGCTGCAGTATGCACGTAGATGGCCACTTTCTTATTATCTTTCGCTTCTGCGATACCTACGGTACGATATCCAAATTTCCAAGCATCTGCGTCCTGGTTCGCTTCAGGTGTAATAATCTTAGATACCGTGTGCTTCTGATTCTGTATTACTGCATTCTTGTCAACAATCAAGAAATCAATCTTTTTACCACCTGTTGTTGTAAATCCGCCGGATCCGGATGCCGTCAAGGTTACCTTGTCGAAAAATCTTCCCTCAGGAACTTCAATCACACCTGCCCATCCTTCCAAAACTTTCTTGGATGCCGTTGTATCAAGGTCTTCAATATCTCCCTTGAGTGCCGCAGAAATATACAGATAACAGGTTTCCGGCTTTGCTTCCGCATT
Organism: Mediterraneibacter sp.; assembly: GCF_030825015.1. NCBI lineage: Bacteria > Bacillati > Bacillota > Clostridia > Lachnospirales > Lachnospiraceae > Mediterraneibacter > Mediterraneibacter sp. The sequence goes on from NZ_JAPJQP010000017.1 coordinate 24,544, forward strand.
TTTAATAGCGGTTTTGCCTTTTCTAATCGCTGCAATTCCAGCTTTCGCGTCTGCGATCGCTTCCGCAACCTTATTTTCAGATGGTGCATATCCTGCATAAGATGAAAGTCTCCAAGCATCAAGTTCCGGAACAACCTGTGTTCTCAAAAATTCTCCGGAAAGACGCCCGAAGGCAACACCTGCAGATTCAATGTTGTCCATCGCATCTACAGTAAACATACGGCCACGATCATAAGTACACTTCTTAGTCTCGTACTCAAGCGTGACGTCACCTGCAACATATCCTGTCTGCTTATTGTAATTTGCAAGACCGGACATCGTCATTTTCGGAATCAAAATTTCATTTGCGTTCGCACCCTCTTTTACAAGTTCGTTCGGTCCGTCCAAAACGGCTGTAAGAGATGCCAGTTTATAAACTTCATCAAGCATAGTAGCATACGCTTTTCTTAATGCAATCGTATTTGCCATATCTTTTTACCTCTCTCTTTCTAAAAATAAAAATTATTTGTTTGTCGGAAGTCCCATAGCTGCTCTGATTGCTGACAGATTATCTCCGCCAACATCAGCACTGCCTCCGGTTGCTCCGACTGCGTTCATAAATGGTTCGTCAGAACCAAATAAATAAGCATCGGACTCCTTCACGGTTTCCAATGCCTTCTTAATGTCCTCAGACTGGTTTTTTAATGCTTTCAATGCTTCCATATCAAGCATAGCCATGACTGCTTTTTCATTTCTTCCGCCGGCTGACTTAATAGCCTCTTTGACGGTATCGGAGAAAATGCGGTCTGCTTCTTTTGCAGCGTATTCTGCATCCTTATCCTTCAACTGCTCTTTCAAGTTTTCAATTTCACTCTGCATGGCTGCCGGGTCTACATCTTTGAACTTTTCCAAAGATGCCGTTGCTGTCGCAAGCTGGTCCTTATAATTGTCCCTCTCACTTACGGCTTTCGTTGTCTTTGCCTGTTCCGCAGCAACATCCTTTCCATTTTCTGCCATGATTTTGTCAACAACATCCTGTTCCAATCCAAGTCCTTTTAAAAATTCTGCCTTCATGTTACACTCTCCTTTCTTCCGTTCTTTTACGTCTGCCGGAAAAAGACAATAAAATAAGACGCGTCACCCTGCGTCTCAACGGGAGATAACTGGATCACCATTCCTTTCCTACATCCTGTTCAAAAAGTTTCATGACAATCCTCCTTTCTTAAAAATGGGTACAAAAATACCACTCACTCCGAAGAATGGGTGGTATTATTCACTATATGGACAAGACCGACATATTTCCCTTGCCTTATCTATATTCTCTATCTCTTCCAGTTCTTTTGTAGAAGATGTTTTAAAAAAACGATTTAAGCACATCATAGAATCATAACATAAATCAGCATCAATAACCCGACCATACGCAGGGCAATAATGATCTGCTTCGTAGTCTATATTATTACTTGACATACTTTTTCAACACCTCCATTATATTTTCTGATTGTTCGTCATAATCATTTTTTGACCAAACAGTCTTAAATATCCATTCTCCACTTGAATTCGTTACAACCACCATGCCTTCTTCAGATACAAATAGTTGTCTCTTCCCTCCCCACTGAGAAAACATCACCTTCGCATTCTTCATAAAATACCTTACTTCATCATCAGTAATTCCTCGTTCTAACATTCTTTTCATTATATGGTTAGGGTCTTTCTTTCCTTCTGAAAGAATAAATGCCTGCTTCTGAACGGGTGGAAGCGCTACTCAACCTTTATTCCTGCGTCTTCCAATGCCGTATGGATATCGTAATATATTTTATTGCTTGTTGGATATTTTTCTATATATCCCTTTAAACCATTGATGTACTTCCATTTCTCTTCATCATCATACTTCATCTGCCGAAAATCAGCAAGGCTGCCGACATCATCTCCAAGTATATTTCTGTACCGGTAATACTGCTTTGAATCTCTATCCGCATTTCGAATCATATCTGTCGTATATTTACGGTTCTGCTTTTTCGTATTTGTTGCTATCCTTCCGCGCATATCATAATAAATACGCTCTCTTTCTTCTGTCAGACCCATCTTCTTACAGAACCGGCTATATTCATTCAACTGCCCTTGATATTTCGCTCTTGCGATCATGGTATCATCCGGATCAGCTCCGCCTTTCTTCAAAAGGTCAACCTTTTCACGCTGTGCCCGCATACAAGTTTCCATCTGCCTCTGCCGTTGCTTTGCTTCGTAAAGAGTGTATTCTTTACCGTTAAAGGTAATCGGCGTGTTTTCCTTGCGATTCTGCTCTTCCAGCCACTCGTCTGTCCAGTTCCTGACGGAAATGCCCGGAACGAAAGGATAATACATGTGATAGCAGTTAGCACCGAGCAATCCCGTTACACTTCCAAGTCCACACACCGTTGTAAGTTCTTCCTTGCTGTATATTCTGCCCTGCCACACTGCATGGGTTGGTCGAGCTCCGGCGTGCCATTCCACCTCAAAATGTTCTGTGCCGAATTTTTCAGCATTCATTTCAGATATCTTTCCCGAAAGTTGCGACACCCCGGTCATAACAGCTCTGCGTGCTGCCACATCGATTCGGTTTGCTCTTCCGGATGCATAATCAATCTGTCTGAGACCGCTATTTGTAAGCTGTGTCACAACTCTTCGCAAGACGCTATTATAATCAAATGCCCCGGACACAATATCCATACAGGCAGCATCCAAATATTTTTGATACACCTGTGCCAACGGAGTCAATACCGGTTTCCCTGTTCCGTAATCCAAATAAAAGCCAAGAGAATTTGTTATATTTTTCAATTCCTCACTGCTCTGTCTGATAAGCGCCTCCGTTATCTGCTGCAGCTCCTCATTCTCTTCGTACGGAATAAATTCTGCATTAACCTGTTCGTATACTTCCTTATTCCGGACATATTCCCAATCAATGACTTTATCATACAATTCAAACATCTCCGGATAAGATTTATCCAACGCTTCTTTCAACATCTGCTCAATGTCCTCAGAAGAATATCCCAGAATCCGCAGCCTGTTGATCTGCCAGTCAGCAGTGCTGGTTATTTTCCCGGTCTGCCGGATCCGGCGAACGATATCTTCCATAATCCGAATTTCTAGATCAGAGAAGTGTTTCTCAATCTGACGGGACAACTATTTCTTGTAGTCTTCTCTCAATCAGATCACCTACTCCATAACTTGATTCTGTTCCGGCAGCATCTTTTTAGCCGTTGCCTCGTCTTCGTTGTACCACTTCATCCTGTATTCCAGATGTGACATCACTCCCATACTTACATCCTGTCTGTCCTGCTGTCGTTCTGCCTCTTCATCCGTCAGAATAGAATCATTGAACTTGCAGGAAAACTCATACCCGGAGTGCAACATGCTGTTGTAAAAGGCAAGTCCTGCGGCGAAATCTTCCAGGCAATCATACAGATTGTTCTGAATTGCCGTTACCCGGTTATACTTCCGGTTCTTTGATACTTTTATCTCTGTTGCTGTCTTAGCGACTTCCTGCACATCCGATAAATCTCCGTAAGCCAAGCCAACAGAAAATTCAATTTCTCGCTTATACTCTTCAAGTCCACGCTTAAAGGCTTCGTCTCGCATTTCCGGAGAATACTCTTTCAGAAGCTCCTGATCTTTCCCTGCTTCCAAATTCAAACCTCGGTAAAGCCTTTTATTAAGCCTTGCCATTCCAAATCTTCCGGTTGATTTATCCTGTTTTAATGCTTTGCCATCGACATGGATGGCGCGTTCCCCAGATTCATACTCCCAGTCAAGCCTTGCCCCCTGGATGTCCGCCTTTTTAATTAGATCTGTTGCCGAATCGTATACAGAGACACCACATGCCGAACCATCAACTTTATTTTTAATCGGATTCCGGTAATAACCAAAATCCATTCGGTTCATTCCCGGATATGTAACAGGTCCCGGATTGATGTTCAACCATTCTTCTACTGCTTCCAAACTACACGGAAGACCGATATCACTTGCTGTCTGAGAATGAAAACATTTATTCTCTATGGTCAAATTTCCGTTTATGAAATAATGTCTTTCAAACCGCGTGAAGTAATCCGTATCTCCGACTTTCTTCACTGTCAGAAAAGCTATATCATTCGGTTTTCCATCATCTCCAAAGCTGATTGGAATGATCTTATCCGCAGATATAAATTCAGCAGTAGCTTCTCCGAGCGGTTTCAGGACAAATGATCCAAGTGCAAGACCTTCCTGTAAATTTTCATTCAACCTTGCGATATTTTTTTGATATATCTTATTCAGACGCTCATTACTCACGCTGGTTTCCATTTCCACCAGAACGCAATCGGCAAATTCACGACAGATGCCTTCTTCTATCCCCAAAGATACAATGCTGTCAGTGATCCAATCCGCCTGTCCATTCAGCATCTGCTTCCATTCGTTTATCGCATTGATCATGTTGTCAGAAAGTGTGATATCCTTGCCAACGATCTGTTTTAATGTCGTATATCCAAACATCCGCATGAATCCTTTCCAAAATCTTTTTAATCCCTCAAACATCTTCCACCTCTTCAATCAGGTATTTCATATCGCGTTCAATCGTATATTCGAACGCATCCAAACTGTCGATATCTGTGCTGCCATCATCCAGACGATCATCCTTATCTTTCACATCCTTATTCCAAACTGCATCCGAAAATGCCGTCTTCAAGCTTTCGCAGTCTTTTGTAATAAAAAACCGCCCCGCTCCCATGAGCTTGACGGTACATCTGATTCTGTCATTTATCGTTGCTTTTTTTGCCTTACGAACCGATATCCAAGGATACTGTTTCTCCACTGCGTTCCGGATAGAATTTCCAAGAACCGTCTCCGCATTATCATAATAAACGGTTTCCACATTGCAATATTCCACATAATCTCCGTGGCGGATAACAACCCCATATTCTTCAATCACTTCTCCAACAAAGTCGCAAAACATCTTGTCCAGCATATTGCTGTCTATATCCTCATTTTCATCCTTTGCCATGATTCTACGGGATTTTAGTGCAATTACATCTCTGTAATTGTCTGTATATCCTCTGGCAACAAAAGAATGACCGGACTGATTTCCACCAAAGTCCAAGCCGATCTCTATGGATGTGATATCTTCTTTTCGGAATTGCTTACGCTCCGGATCAGGCGATAATTCGTCCACAATCTCACACAAAAATAATTCTGGATTATCGGCAAATCTTTTATAGATTGCTCCTTCAGCCCTTTTCCATAGCCCCAGTATCAGACGGTCGTAATAAATTGTTCCCTCATACTCTTTACAGAGCTGCTGCACAAATTCTTCCGGAAGAAAAGGATTATCGAATATCGTGTACCTCTGCAGGTAGATATCCAGTTCTTCATTGTCCAGAAACTCTTTTAGCCAGTGTGTAGGATGCTCCGGGTTACATGATCCATCAAAACAAGAATATGGTTTATCAAGACGAGATTTCAACATTTGGAACACTTCCTTGTTCCACTTTGCCACCTCGTCTCCGTAGCAGTACTTAATGGATGCCCCTTGAATCTTTGCCACTTGACTGACCTTTTCCGCTCCCAGACAGTAAACATCCTCTCCGCAGATCCGCGCTACATTCCGGTTGTTAATCGTTCCGATCAACTTGTCTGTGTAAATCTCTCGCATCGGCTGCAGAACGTTTCTTTCTATGGATTCTTTGGAAACGCCAAGGATAACATTTAGCCCAGGTTTTCCGGCTCTTTCTCTAATCCGGAAAGGAATCACAAACGCAGTGTCGACATAAGACTTTCCCGATCGTACAGCTCCGGATTTAATATTCCAACGATGCGTTGCATTCACAATATACTCATTCTGTTTCTTGCTTAACTGCATTATCACGCATCTCCTTTAGTATCTGATCCAGTTTATCAAGAGCCTCTTCCGTTTCATTTTCACCAGTAACCGCCTGCTTGCGTGCTTTCTTAAGCTCTGTATCTGCTTCACGGTTCAACCTGTTCTCATCAGATTCAGAAGACTGGCCAGAGTATTTTGCAACAAAGGTGGCTGCCTTCGTATCTCCAGCCAACGCCTCTTTAATCTGCGCCATTAAAAGAGCCGACTCTAAAGTACACTCAACACCAAGTGCCTCCAGAACCGGCTTCCATTCTTCACTATCTATTTCAGCGGTAAGCAGCATGTTCAGCTTCTTCCGGAAGTCCGCCTTCCGGCGTCTTGCCTTTCCACTGGCTTTACCTCCTTTTGATGTAATAATCCGTAGTTCGTCCGTTGTTCGATGATCAAATCCTTTATCTTTTATGTTTTCATAATTCGCCACTTCACCACCTTCCTCTACTTAAAATTTCGCATTAGAAAAGACACCCTTTCGGATGCCTTATACCTGTCTGTTCTTCGGCTCTACCGCTTCAGATCGGACATTGTGCGTCTGGTTCTGATTCTCCGGTTTTACCTTTTCTGTTACGCTGTTGAACTTATTCAAGTTCTTCTGTCTGTTTTCCTGCTCCTGCTGCTTTTTATTCATTCTATCACCTCGGGGATAGTATGTGCACAGGGAGTGGAATTATGCATTAGAAAAGCACCCCGGAGGGTGCTTAAATTTTAAATTTTCTATATTTTTCTCTATAATCTAGCCAATATATCACTTACTCTTTTCCCATCTTTTCTATCCCCATTTTCAAGTGTGTTCGCAAGATTTATGGAAAACTCTATTTGTTGCTTGCACCATTCCGTTGCCGTTAGCAAATCGTGTTCACTTATTTCTTTCAATACTTTACTAAAATATATTGGATGAATTCCTCGCTTCCATCCAATTTTTTTTGCAACTTCATGTTCAAATTCCTTATTTATTTCAGGATACGAATAGCCATTCAATCGACAGGCAGCTCGCATAGCATTGCATAGATATCTGTTTTTTATTTTAAATGAAATTTAAAAGATTATCCTAAAAAACGCTTGAAATAAAGGCAATTCACAGCATATCAAGCACAGAAAAACAACAAATTTACTACTCATTTACTACAAATCACATAGAGCCTTGTTTATGACGAAAAAAGTTAATCTTTGTCAATCCCTTTACCGTAGGCACTGAAAAGTGGGGATTGACAAAGGGAAGAAACGACAAAATAGAAAGAGGGATATTCCAATTCATCATTTTGGAATATCCCTTGATTATTATTTATCGCTTAATCTAACCATTCGCTTAAATCATCACTGCTCCAACTGTTCCCTTGATCGTCTTGTGCTGTCCAACTGCCGTCAGAATATTCCTGATACTCTGTTCTGCCATTTTCATCTTCGTACCATGAAGTTCCCGTTTGATAACGACCACCAGATGATGAACTGCTAGTATTTCCGCCGGAAGAACCGCCCGATGAAGAGCCGCCGGAAGAACTTTCAGAACTATTGTAATTATTGGAACTTGAAGCCTGCTGTGCTTTCTGTGCAGCTTGCCTTGCCGCTTCTTCCTGCTGTGCTTTTTCTTCAGCTTCTTTTTTTGCCTGTTCTTCTTTTTCGATTGCGGTTACTCTGTCCTCATAAGATTTTACAAGGTCAGTGATTTTTGTTTCATACTCGTTTACTTCGTTTTCCGTACATACAACATCTTTTTCGCCTTGTATGGTCTTTAATAATTCATTGAGTTTTGTTTTAGCGTTGTTTAACTGCTCTTTATCGCTGATTTTATCAATATCTTTCAGCATGTTGTCGGTCAAAGTCTTGTCGTATTCTTCTCTAAATACTTTCTGCATATCGGATATAACAGAATGATATTTTTCATCTATTTCCTTAATTACATCTTTTGACTTTTCATAATCAACATGTTCCTTTGAAATAGACTGTAAAAGAGTAAGTTTATCTTCTCGTGTATCTCCCTTGTTAAAGTCTGTTTCTGTCTTTTCAATCTGTGCAATGGCTGTGTCGATTTTCTTCTGTAATTCCTGTTGCTGATAATAACGATACCCCAATACAGAAGCAATAATTAAGACAATTACAGCTATAATGATTGGAATAATCACTTTCTTGCTTTTGAAATTGATTTTCATGTTGTCCATTCCTCTCTATGCTTTTTTCTCATTTTATCATATTGTAAGATTAGAAACAATAGTTGCATTGCAATATGCAGTGCATATTTTTGTGCTTATTTGCAATACCATGTTAATAACAAGGAGGTATGCAAATGGCTTTCCAACTCAAACCCGATAAGAAGCAGACAGAAAACAAAACAATAAGATTCCCCTTAGAATTGATTGAGGAAATTGAAAACGCAATTCAAAACCAACATGTTACATTTTCTCGCTTTGTTATACAAGCTTGCCAATATGCTTTAGAGAATATGGAAGAGAAAACAGAAGATACAGAAGAAAACAAAGAATAAAGCGAAAAATAACATACTATTTACACAATTCTATTATATAACTGAAGTATGAAAAAGAAGAACAACTAACAAGCAATATTAGTTGTTCTTTTTTCATTTTCAATAATAGAAATTCCTTTATTAGCTATTAAAAAAATCGTCTAATAAATTCAAAAATGATTGTGTAATTTTTTCTAATGATAAATCATTAAATATATGTTCAAAAATATCATAGGTGCGTTCTACAGTATCAGTAATAAAAAAATCATATAACTTCATATCAGAAAATCCAGAAGTATTATCCGCATATTGAATTTGTAAAGACTGAGATAAATTATCCTTAAAGAAATTTTTTATATTCTCATACGCTTTTAATATATCTTTATATGAGATTTTTTCTTTTAAATATTGCTTATACTTATCTTGATTTCTCTCTAGTGGGAAAACTTTATTACTAAATTCATGATAACTTTCCTTGATTTTTATAACCAGTTCGTTGCTGTATTCATTACATACTCCTATGTAAAGACTATGCTTCCAGTATTCATTATAAATTGCATTAGAAATATCTTCAATCTTGGGAGATAATAAAAAAAATTCCAACTGTCTTTGAATTTCTTTATTTCTTTTTAACTTATTAATTGCTATGTCGTTAAGACCAATAACTTTATGAATATCTGTATTTTCATGGCTTTCATTAGTTTCGATTCCTAAAAGATAATCTATACTTACATTTAAAGAATTTGATATTGCAATCAAATGATTTATGCTGAATGTTCTTAATTTTTTGTGTGCATTTATGTTTGTGCATTCTGTTAAGGTACTATGAGCAAGTTTATAATCATCAAATAATAGTTTGTATCTATCGGTGTCAGAACTTACATTTTTACAAACATCTTTTTTTGAAAGTTCTTTTAAAGAGAGTTGCTCATAAAAACGCAAGATAAAATTCTTTCTCCAATTTTCAATTGAAGTATCATTCCGCAATTTTTCTAATTCTTCATTATCTAACCCATCTAAATATTGAGGTAATCTCTTTTTTTCATCTTTTATCATTTTACCCTCCTTAAATTCTATATTCAGAATATAAATATATTATAAATTCTTAAAATCACAAAATCAAGAATATAATATTGAGAATTTGATAATTTGATATAGTATTTTCAAGATATAAAGCAAGTGTACACAGTAATATATCTGGAAGAAAAATAGGAGGAAAATACAAATGAAATATTTAAGACAATTTGAATATTTTGATTGGAACGGTTTTGCTAAACACAAAAGATTTATGACGGTCGGTATATCTCCATTAACTGACCGTGAAACGAAAGAAATTATCGGTACAAGGGTAGAAATTGTAACTACACAAGATAATACGCCTTATGAACGAAAAGAGAATGAGAAAGGCTCTAATCTTTTTGAAAAGCTATATGTAAAAGTGCCAAAGCAGATTGATGTGCCTATGCAGGTCGAAGTGCAGTTAAAAAATGCGGTAGCGACTGTTTATGGAGATTATCGAAATCAACTTTCTGTATATGCGGAAGATATTGTTGTTGTAGAGAAATAATTGCGTTTGGCGTTGTGGTATGAGTGCCCGTAAGGGCACGAATTACCACAATATGCTAAGGGGGAAGTATTACCCCTTAGCATATATATGTAGCATGTAGCAGAGGAAAGAAAAGGAGTGATTTAATGGGAAACCCACAATCAAGGAAGTGGAATATAGTAATAAATAACCCTCAAAAATATGGGCTGACAAGGGAAATCATTATTGATAGATTGAATAGCCTTTTCCCTACTTATTACTGTATAAGTGATGAAATATCAAAGAGTGGAACTCCACATACACATATTTTTATATACAGAAAATCTCCTATCAGATTTTCAACAATTTGTTCTTCTAGGTTTCCTGTTTGCCACTGTGAAAAGGCACATGGAAGCGTACTTGAAAATAAAGAGTATGTTTCTAAAACAGGCAAATGGGAAGGAACAGAAAAAGAAGAAACAAAAGTTGAAGGCTCTTTCTATGAATGGGGCGAAATTCCAAATGAGAAACAGGAAAAAAATCCACTAAATTATGAAGTTATCAAGGATTTAGAAAATGGAAAAATAATTGGCGAAATTGTTTCAGACAAACCCGAACTTATCTTTAGGGTTAAGCAAATTGAAGCATTAAAAGAGGCTTTACTAATCAAGAATGCAAATAAATTTCGTTCTCTTTCTGTGATTTACTGTTTTGGCGAAAGTGGAGTTGGCAAGACAAGAATGGTTTATGAATGCCATGAACCTGTTGATATTTGCAGAATAACGAATTATAGGAAACACAAAGACATGAGTTATGATACATATCATGGACAGAAAGTTTTGCTGTTAGATAATTTCCAAAGTTCTCTTTATATTGATGATTTGATTTCATTGTTAGATATATTTCCAATGTATCTGCCTGCTAGGTTCTATGATAGATATAGTGTATATGAATATGTATATTTGCTCTCTGTTCTTCCTTTAGAAAAACAATATCGAGATGTACAAAGACATTATCCCCTAAAATGGAACGCTTTAATAAACAAAATTAGTAAAATTATTGAAATCAAAGAAACAGGGGAAGTCGTAGAGCATGAGAAAGAGAGGTACTTTATATATGATTAGAAAAATAGAAAATTTAGGCTTTCGCTTGCTAAATGGGGTTAGGGTAATGACCTCAGATAAAAAGAAATTGATTACATTTATTTGTCTATTACTAGTACTTTACTTTTTGAATGGATTGGGGTTTATATATTATTCTGTACTGCCTAAAAATATCATCAATGAAACGATTTTTATAATTATTGAACCTTTTACGCTGTTTGTAGCTTTGATAGTATTGGGAACGCCTATGGGAACACGTAAAATATCAAAAGGTTTTTATAAGATAGGCTTTCATAATAAGGAGTACGAAATTCCCCGACTTTTGAGCAAAAAAAGACAGTCCAAAGAAACGGATATTATTGTTCATACATTTTACAGTCCATATCTGTCTATAATTGATTGGGAAAACGCAAAAGAGCGAATAGAAACAATATTAGAATATGATATTTTGAAAATAGAATTTGGCAAAAACAGCAAGAAGATTATAAAAGTCTATTGCGTTGACATAAATAAATTTTTTTCAAAAATGCTCGTATGGGAAGATAAGTATTTAGTTGATGATGATTGTACTTTGCTATTGGGGATTTCTGCTTTTGAAAAAGTAATGATAAATATAAATGATACCCCTCACTGCCTGATCGCCGGAGGCACAGGCTCTGGAAAATCATCGCTTTTCAAACTTTGTTTGTGGCAATGTATATCAAAAAATATGGAAGTTTATATTGCAGATTTCAAAGGTGGGTTAGACTTCAAAAGGTTATGGCATGAAAATTGTAAAATTATTACTACGGAAAAAGATTTTCTTGATACGCTGATTTCTATAAAGGCAGAAATGAACAGAAGAAGAGATATTTTAGTTTCTAATTCTTGTAGAGATATTGAGGAGTATAACAACAAGAATAATGAAAAATTAAACCGTATCATTGTTACGTGTGATGAAGTGGCGGAACTCTTAGACAAAACAGGATTGAAAAAAAGTACCGATAAGGAAAAGTTGGAACTTATGGAAAAGATAGAGGAACATATAACGTCTATCGCTCGATTGGGGCGTGCTTTTGGCATACACCTTATTTTATCAATACAAAAACCGTCAGCCGATATAATCAACGGTCAGATAAAAACAAACTTAGGCAACAGAATATGCGGAAGTGCGGATAAAATTTTATCTCAAATGGTATTAGAAAATAGCTCTGCTTCTGAAAAAATACCGCCAAACTCAAAAGGTGTATTTATCAATCAAAACGATGTTCTTTTTAAGGCGTTCTTGCTTGATGAAGATAACTTGACCTTAACAGCAAAGGAGCGTGATATGTAGATGAAACACAATGTACCTATACACGAAAAATATTTATTATCTATCGATGAAGCAAGCCAATACTTCCATATTGGCGAAAATAAGTTGCGAAAAATTGCAGAAGAACATAAGAATGCGGACTGGATTTTCTATAATGGGAAACGCCTGTTAATCAAGCGAAAATCTTTTGAAAAAGTCTTAGATAAATTAACCGCAATTTAATGAAATGAAGCCTTGTTTATGCTATACTCTGATTAGTCATATTCAAGGCTCTTTTCATAAGAAAGGAGTTCATAATGGAAAAGAGGACAGACCGCAAAGGTCGTTTATTACATAATGGAGAGAGTCAAAGAAAAGACGGTAGATATGCTTACAAGTACATAGAAAACGGAAAGCCTAAGTTTATTTATTCTTGGAAACTTGTTTCGACTGACAGAGTACCAAAAGGAAAAAGAGATTGTGTTGCACTTCGTGATATGATTAGAGCAATACAAAAAGATTTAGATGACGGTATTGATACGACAGGCGGAAAAATGACGGTATGTCAATTATACCAACGCTATATCAATAGTCGTGCAAATGTCAGAAAAGCGACCGTACAAGGAAGAAATAACCTTATGGAAGCCTTAAAGAATGACAGCTTAGGGAATGTGAATATTGATAAACTGAAACTATCTGAAGCGAAAGCATGGGCGTACAGAATGAAAGAAAAGTATTCTTTCAGTACAATCAAAAATATGAAAAGAAGCCTTAACGCAACATTTTATCTCGCTATACAAGATGACTTGCTTAGAAAAAATCCTTTTGATTTTGCTTTGACTGATGTTATTGAAAATGACACCAAAACGAAAGAAGCATTGACAGAAGAACAGACAAAGGCACTGCTTGACTTTGTGAAAATTGATTGTACATATAAAGCCTATTATCCTGCAATCGTTATCCTGCTAAATACTGGCTTGCGTATCTCTGAAATGTGCGGATTAACGCTTTCTGACCTTGATTTTGATAACCGCATGATTGATATTAACCACCAATTAAAAAAAGACAAAGACGGTTATTATATTGAGCCACCAAAAAGTGATAGTGGTTATCGCAAAGTGCCTATGACTGATTTAGTCTATGAAGCATTACAGGAAGTTATAAGAAGCCAAAACAACGCACAGCCTATTGTCGTTGACGGTTATAGTACTTTTATCTTTCTTAACAAGCAAGGCTATCCTATGTATAACGCTTGTTATACAACTACTTTCAGAAACCTTGTGAAGAAGTATAGAAAGATTACGCAAAAGGAATTGCCGAACATTACACCGCATATTTTAAGACATACCTTTTGCACGAACATGGCAAACAGAGGAATGACACCGACTAATCTTCAATATGTCATGGGGCATAAAAATATCACTATGACACTTGGCTATTATGCACATGGGGGTTATCAGTCAGCACAAGCCGAAATGCAAAGATTGACCGCATAATCGTACTACTGAATTTACTACTTTAGACGAGGTAAGATTAAGCAAGTTTAAGACGTTTTAAGATATTATCTACCGTATAAAAAAGCCCTTAGACCGTATAAAATAAGGGCTTAAGGGCTTATAAGAGAGTTTAAGAAATTTCTTAAATATTTAGAGACTATGAAGAAAAGTCTGTAAATAAGATCTTCTATGATAAGAATGGGCGAG
>NZ_JAPJQP010000018.1:0-36292 GCF_030825015.1 Mediterraneibacter sp.
CATAACATATCTGAAAATCAGAAACAATGATCTTTTTATAGCTTTTCTCAATAAAAATTTTATCTTTTTTTATTAATAATATTCTTTTTTATCCGGTAACATTTTTATCATTTATATAATTAATAGTTAAAGAATCTCAAAAGCAAAAATCTCCGTTTTATCCAGAGTCCGCAGACTTTCAGATAAAACGAAGATCTCCTGTTTTTATAACCACTCTGCCCCTATACGAATTTAGAATTTCAGCAATCGGATCAGAAGCGGGTTTGTTTCATATAAGAACCGAAGAATACGACTCTTCTCGACCATATCAAAACAAGCGCTTCCAGCTTCTGTCGTATAAGCCAGCGTCATAATAAGAAAGCCAATCCATACAACGACAAGGGCAAGCAGAAGACCGAGCGCCCCGCCCGCAATGTGATTTGCAAGTCCAAGCACCGGAAGTTCTCCAATAATATTTACTGCAAACACAAGCGCTTTCACCAATATGATTGCAAGTAAAAACGTTACAAGAAACGACAGCAGATTCAATACAAGATGTGACGCGTATGCAGCCACATATCGCGGAAAACTTTTCACTCCAAGTTCTCCATAGATTGTACTGTTATTATTTTCTATAAGCTGATCTTTCAGGAACTGCGGGATTGGCGCTTCTTCGATCAGATTAATCTGTACATCTTTCGGAATATCACCGATCACATTTAAAATATCATCAGCCGTAATACCGAGCACATCCCAATCAATTTCATTTAATCTGGACAAATCTTCAGCAGAAAGATCTTCCAATGGAGTACCTGTCAGATCAAGGGACTGAAACTGTTCCACTGATATTTCCGGCATAAACATTTCTGTAACTTTCTTTTCCAAAAAATCATCTACCGGCGTATACTTCTGAAGCGCCTGTGCAACATACGGTGAAAGAAAAAGTACAAGCACAAGTGTTATTACTGTCGAAAGCATGGAAATTCCAAGCTTCAAAAAACCTCTCACATAGCCGACCGCGATGCACACAAGAAAAATTGTTCCTACAATAATCAAAAGCCAATTATCCATAACCACTCCTATTTCGTCAGATAAATTATCCTCAATTCATCCGCGCTCATCACATAGTATCTGTTTAAACCGGAAGCTTTAAAAATTTCCAACGCTTCCGTCTTAATATCTCCTTCAAATTTCACGATTCCATTGGCAGTCACAATGCAGCATTTACTTCCTTCGTACATAATCACCTCGTCACCTGCCATTTTTACCTTACCGTATTTGCCAGAGATTTCTTTATTCAGCACCTGTTCTCCAAACCGATTATACAATCTAAGCTCATAGCCTGATTTCTCCGTATTCAGCAAAACCAGACCTATGTACTTATCCGAATGAAATACGCTTTGAATCTCCTGTCCGATGGAAATTTCCTTTTCCTTCTTCGGCGCTGTCTTTCCTTTATAGAGAACGATTGAATTATCTCCTACTATAACAGAACGATCACTTCCCATGAAAAAAACATCCGCCATTATCGTATCTCTGTATTCATCGGAAGCCACAATATTATCTGCCTGTTCTTTACCGCTTTCCCCAAAATTATAATAGATCACTTTTGATTTCAATATCCCGCCTTCTATATGCAGATAAGTAACCGCCAGCGTTTTGCCATCGTCAGACATATCCATACCGATCGGATATCCCATTGCAGACACCGTCACCTGCTGTTCTACAAGAATATTTCCCATCGCATCATAAGAAATGATCTTCGGCGCACTTTCGTTTTTCAAAAGAACCGTCACGATCCCCTGATCGGAAATTGCCATACTTTCGATAGGAAGACTTGTCTCGATCTCACCTTTCAGACCTTCTTTGGAAAATACAAAAATGTTATTTCCGCCGTTATCTCCTACTGCAAATGCATCTTCTTTTACCTCGATGATCGGATTTTTCAACTGTGTTGACTGAATCCACTGCTCCTCATTCTTTTTATTCAAAAAAGCAACGCCGTCCCGGTTATAACGTACGATTCCATTCGCAAAATGAACATAATTACTTGTATCTGAAATGTCAGTTGAGTATCGTACTGCCGTTCCCGCTTCCCCGTATGCCTTATTCGTCAGCATCAGATAAGTTCCGCTTACAGCAAGCGCGATCAAAACGACGAGCACAAGAATTTTCCTTAATTTTTCTCTGTGCATTTTCTTCGTTTTTGCAGTAACTTCGCTTAGATCACCGGGGGGCGTTACGATTTTAAAATCTGTTTTCTTCTTTTGTGTCATATAACTCCCCTTATTTCATTTCCGCTTTCTTTCCATATTTTTAGTCTTCTTCTATTCCCAGCAAACCTATTCGCCAACATCTTATCATATTTTCAAGGCAATAGCAATTTTTGTCCGATATAAATAAGATTGCCGTCTGTAATGCCATTCATCTTACAGATGGCATCTACATGATCAAGATCTCCATACATCTTTCGGCTGATGATCGCCAACGTATCTCCCTTTTCCACAATATAGATTCCATCCTGGCCGTTTACATTTTCCGAAACTTGCCCGCTTGTCTCCTGCACCTGCTGCTCTTCGCTTCCCTCACCCGCTCCGGCGGAAACAGTTCCGCTCGTTTCCGTTTTTTCCGGTTCTTCTGCTGCCGGATTTTCTTTCACTTCCGCAGGAGATTCTGTTTCATCCACCTTTTTTTCTGAAGACTGATCGACAGCATGTCCTTCCGTGACTTCTGCTGATGCAGCGACTGTTTCCGCATCTTTTTGCTTTTCTTCCGGTTTATCTTTTTGTTCTTGTGCCGTTTCTTTTCCTAAAATTCCAAGAGTACTTTGCACTGATTTCATCCGGTCAAAACTGTTAAACAAAGAAACTCCCATGATCACAAGGATCAAAACAACGCAGGCGCCCGCCGCATACATCAGGCTTCCCGCCCGCCTGCCTTTCTGAGACTCTCCCCGTTTTCGAGCCAGAGAACGAAAGTCCTTTGCAGCTCTGTCCTCCACTGTTTCTGACGCGGACGCCCCATTTTTTTTTCGACTGGAAATCATATAATTCTGCATACACGGATTTTTCTCATAATATGTGTAATGCCCTCCGATTTCCAGCAAGTCGTTCATTTTATGCACATAATAAGTCTCTTCTTTTTCCACCGGATCTTTCATAATAAATACCGTATTTTTCTTTGGAAATGATTTCTTATGAAGCTTTACAGTTTCAGGCTCCGGTACAAGCGGCGCTCCGGGATGTACTACAAACCATCCGAGCATTTCCCCATCCTCGAAATATTGCTTACAGTCTTCATAAGCATTTTTCCATGTCATTTCATCAATAACATATTCCTTGTCCGTCATCTTTAAATCGTGCATTTGAATTGCACCATATATGTAAACATAGTCCTCCTCTTCTCCGTTCTGAATATCTCCTACAAGAAACGCTCCCATAGGTTCCGTGCCTGCCTTTTCACATTTTTCACACAATCTGGCAAAAAACGTGTCCACATAATCTTCTACATATATTTTCGGACTATCGCTTACATTTCCTATCTGACGAACATTTTTCGGTAACTGTCTTTCCATTTATACCCATCCTCCTAAATCAACTGAATCTCCTGCCGGTTCGTTTCAAACCGGCACAATTTCTCTCGGCGTTGATATGAGGATAACACAAGGGAAAAAATGATTTTATCAGTTATTGTCAGAAGAATTCGACATATTATAAAAGATGCTGTCCAAAACAGACAGCATCTTCTTTTCTTACCTAAATTATGACACAAAGGATTTTATTTTCTCATAAATTCCGTTTACGCCAAGTCCGTACTTTTCAATAAGTTCAAGCGCCGGACCGGATTCTCCGTAAACATCATTAATTCCGATCTTCATGACCTTTGTCGGCGCTTTCTCTGAGAGCACATCACAAACCGCGCTTCCCAAACCGCCGATCACAGAGTGTTCCTCTACAGTAACGACTTTTCCGGTCTCCTTTGCCGCTTCAATCACAAGTTCTTCATCAAGCGGCTTGATTGTATGAATGTTGATCACTTTTGCATCGATCCCATCCTCCGCCAATTTCTCAGCCGCATGCAAACAATTATTTACCGGAAGTCCTGTTGCTATAATTGTCACGTCTTTTCCTTCTCGGAGCACAACGCCCTTTCCAAGTTCAAACTTATAATCCGGTCTGTCATTGATTACAGGAACAGCCAGACGTCCGAATCTCATATACACCGGACCCACATGTTCGTAAGCCGCACGTACTGCCGCTCTTGCTTCGATATCATCAGAGGGATTGATCACAACCATCCCCGGAATCGTTCTCATCAACGCAATATCTTCATTACACTGATGTGTTGCTCCGTCTTCACCTACAGAGATTCCTGCATGTGTTGCTCCGATTTTCACATTCAAATGAGGATATCCGACAGAGTTTCGCACCTGCTCATAAGCACGACCCGCCGCAAACATTGCAAATGAACTTGCGAAAGGAACCTTTCCTGCGGCCGCCAATCCAGCCGCCACACCGATCATATTGCTCTCCGCGATACCACAGTTGATGAAACGTTCCGGATAGGCAGCCTGAAACATACCTGTCTTTGTCGCAGCCGCAAGATCCGCATCAAGAACAACGATTTCTTCATGTTCTGCACCAAGCTGCACCAATGTTTCTCCGTAACTTTCTCTTGTAGCAATCTTCTTTACTTCTGACATAACGCTTCACCCGCCTTTTCCAAATCTGCCATCGCGACTTTATATTCTTCATCATTCGGAGCTTTTCCATGCCATCCCGCCTGATTCTCCATAAAGGAAACTCCTTTTCCCTTCACAGTCTTGGCAATGATCGCTGTCGGACGCCCCTTCACAGTCTTCGCCTCTTTAAACGCAGCATCGATCTGATCAAAATCATTTCCATCAATATTGATCACATGAAAATTAAACGCCTCAAATTTTTTATCGATCGGATACGGAGAGTTTACTTTTGTAATCTCACCATCGATCTGAAGGTTATTATTATCTACAATAAGAAGAAGGTTATCCAACTTATGATGCGAAGCCAGCATCGCAGCTTCCCATACTTGACCTTCCTGAATCTCCCCGTCTCCGAGAAGCGTATATACACGGTAATCCTCCCCTGACATTTTCGCTGCGATCGCCATTCCAACCGCCGCAGAAACTCCCTGTCCGAGAGAACCGGAAGACATATCTACTCCAGGAATACATTTCATGTCAGGATGTCCCTGAAGATAAGAACCCGTATGTCTCAATGTGATCAGATCTTCTTTCGGGAAAAATCCTTTTTCCGCCAACGCCGCATAAAGTCCGGGCGCTGTATGCCCTTTTGAGAGAACGAAACGATCCCGGTCCGCCTTTTTCGGATCTTTCGGATCTACATTCATCTCCTCAAAATACAGATAAGTGAAAAGATCCGCCGCGGAAAGCGATCCGCCCGGATGTCCGGCTTTTGCACTGTGAACCGATGTCACAATCCCTTTGCGGACTTCATTTGCAGTTTTCATCAACTTTAACTTGTCCATAATGTCTCCTCTTTTAATGTCTCCTCTTTCTTACTTCTACTTCTTATCTTTGTTCAGTATACAGTTCTGTTCTATCTACAGCTCTGTCCTGCCTTCAAGCGCTCTCAAAAGAGTCACTTCGTCAATGTATTCCAAGTCTCCGCCGACCGGAACGCCGCTGGCAATCCTGCTCACCTTTATTCCCGCCGGTTTTATGAGCTTGCTGATATACATTGCTGTTGTCTCGCCTTCCAAACTGGAATTTGTCGCAATGATCACTTCATTCACATCGCCCTGGAGTCTCTCCATCAATTCTTTCAGCCGGATATCCCCCGGACCGATTCCAAGCATCGGAGAAATCGCACCATGAAGCACATGATATACCCCATTATATTTGCCTGTCTTTTCATATGCCGCCAAATCTCTCGGCGTCTCAACAACCATGATCGTCTTCTTATCGCGATCCGGATTGCCGCAGATCGGACAGATCTCCCGGTCTGTAAGCGTACAGCACACTTTACAATACCGCACATTTTTCCTGGCGTCAATAATAGATTTTGCCAAACCTTCCACCTGATCCAGCGGCATGTTAATTACATGAAACGCAAGTCTTTGCGCTGACTTGCTCCCGATTCCCGGTAAACGGGAAAATTCTTCGATCAGGCGGCTGATCTGATTACTGTAATATTCCATTGTTAAAACATCCCCGGAATTCCGCCGCCCATGCCGCCTGTCAGCTTAGACATTGCAGAACCTGTCGCCTCGTCAACCTGTCGCAGAGCTTCATTAGAAGCCGCAACAATCAGATCTTCCAACATCTCAATATCATCAGGATCAACGACTTCTTCCGCAAGCTTTACTTTCATCACTTCACGTTTTCCCGAAACAGTCACTTCAACTGCTCCGCCGCCTGCTGTCGCTGTAAATTCTTTTGCCTCAAGCTCTTTTTGCTGCTCTTCCATCTGACGCTGCATTTTCTGAGCCTGTTTCATAAGATTTGCCATATTTCCCGGCATTGCTCCACCCGGAAATCCGCCTCTTTTTGCCATAATCAATCCTCCACCGTTATCTTCATATTGATCTTCTGTTCTATATCTATGAATGTATCCTCAAAATGTCTGCCTTCTTCCACGTGGCGCACTTCCACTTCCACGCGTTTTCCGATCCGCTCTTCGATCAGCTTCTCCAACTCTTCAATATGATCTTCCCGCCCAACGACACTTGCCGCCAAACTGTTCGGAAGAACGATCAAAAGCCGGTTATCACCCCCGAGGCTTAATCGCGCGCTTTTCAGATACCCTTTTATGATTCCTGAAGCTTCGCCTGCTATCATCCTGAAATTTTTCACGACTTCCTGCACATCTTCGGGAATCGCCTTTGGAATCTCAGGCTGCGGTACACGTACTCCGCCCAAATTGCCTGCCGCATTTCCATTGATCACAGTTCCCCCTGAGATCTGCGCTCCGTCTCCATTCACATAAACAATCTGTCCCTGCATATTTGACGCAGCTTCCATGCCCTTTTCCACTTTTGCTTCCACCGCACGGATCCGGTCTAAAAGCGAATCCGGCTTTTCTTCCATTGCAGGAGTGCACAGCTTGATCAACGCTACTTCCAGCATGATCCTCTTCTGTGTGGCATACTTGAGCTGTCCTGAAAGTTCCGAAAAAATACGGATATACCGGAACAAAGTCCCTGTCTCGATCATCTCGGATTCTTCTTTTAACTGCATCATATTTTCCGTAGACACATCCAGAACATCCTCTATATTATCAGAAGTTTTTACGAGAAGCAAGTTTCTTAAATACCATGTAAAATCTGCCGTAAGCTGAGTCAGATCTCTCCCCTGCATCACAAGCTCGTCCACAACATCAAGTACCCCCGACACATCTGCATCGATCACCTTCCGTAAAAGCCTGCTGAATACATCCGTGTCCACCGCTCCGAGCACTTCTAAAACATGATCATATGTCAGCTTCTGTCCGAGATAAAATGCAATGCACTGATCAAGGAGACTGAGCGCATCTCGCATCGATCCGTCTGCAGCTTTCGCAATATAGCGCAGCGCCTTATCTTCCACTTCAACATGCTCCGTATCCATCAATTCCCTCATACGTTCCGTGATTGTCTCAATGCCGATCCGTTTAAAATCATAATGCTGGCACCTCGATCGAATCGTAATCGGAATCTTGTGAACTTCCGTTGTTGCAAGAATAAAAATAACATATTCCGGCGGTTCTTCCAATGTTTTTAACAGAGCATTAAAAGCTCCTATGGACAGCATATGCACTTCATCAATGATATAAACCTTATATTTTCCTTCTGTAGGCCGGTACGTTACCTCTTCCCTGATCTCTCTGATATTATCGACGCCATTGTTCGATGCCGCGTCAATCTCGATGACGTTCATCGATCTGCCTTCGGCGATTGCCCTGCACATCTCGCACTCACCGCACGGACTTCCGTCAACCGGATGTTCACAGTTTACCGCTTTCGCAAATATTTTTGCAACCGTCGTTTTTCCTGTGCCTCTCGTGCCGCAGAAAAGATAGGCATGTCCGATACGATTTGCCTTGATCTGATTCTGTAATGTTGTAATAATATGCTCCTGCCCTTTTACATCTTTAAATTCCGCCGGACGGAACTTTCGATAAAGCGCCATATATGACATGTTTTACACCTCTGCTGATTTATTCGTCTCCAAAGCTGATGCCGATTGTTTTTGCCTCTTTGATCAGGCCGCAATTTGGATCTACCATTTTTAATTTTCCGGCAACCTCTTCCAAAGGAACTGCCGTTGTTTCGCCATTTCTCATAGCGACCATGTATCCGTATTTTCCTTCCAGGATCATCTCTGCGGCTTTCGCGCCCACCCGTGTTGCAAACACACGGTCATATGCACACGGAGATCCTCCCCTTTGAGTATGTCCCGGAACAGTAATTCTTACTTCTTTATCTGTTGCTTTCTGGATCTCTTCTGCCAACTCATATGCGATAGACGGATATTTTCTCTTTGCCAGTTTTTCTTTATATTCTTTCTTTTTCAGTTTCGCATCTTCTTTTGAGATTGCCCCTTCTGCAACCGCAAGAATTGTAAACGGTTTTCCTTCTTTTGACCGTCTGTCGATTACATCCGTGATCACTTTAATATCATACGGAATTTCCGGAAGAAGGATGATGTCTGCTCCGCCTGCGATTCCTGCATGAAGCGTCACATATCCTACTTTATGTCCCATTACTTCTATAATAAATACACGGCTGTGGGATGTTGCTGTCGTATGGATTCTATCGATTGTATCCGTCGCAATATCTACCGCGCTTTGAAATCCGAACGTCATCTCTGTTCCCCACAGATCATTATCAATCGTCTTTGGAAGCGTAATTACATTCAAACCCTCTTCTCTGAGAAGATTCGCCGTTTTATGAGTTCCGTTTCCTCCCAAAATAATAAGACAATTCAAATTCAGTTTATGATATGTATGTTTCATTGCCTCTACTTTATCAAGTCCGTCTTTATCCGGAACTCTCATTAATTTAAACGGCTGTCTTGATGTGCCGAGGATCGTTCCTCCTCTCGTCAGGATACCCGAAAAATCTTTCGGCGTAAGCATACTGAAATTTGCATAGATCAATCCTTTATATCCGTCTTTGAAACCGTAAATTTCCACATCGTCCCGTTTGGCGCAAATTCCTTTTACGACTCCGCGCATAGCCGCGTTCAACGCCTGACAGTCACCGCCGCTTGTCAACATTCCGATTCTTAACATAACATACCCTCCTTGATCCTACCATCTGTGTCTGAAACACACATTTTTTCGGATTTTTCAACGCTTCTATAATACAAATAAGCAGCCGGTAATCCCGACCGCTTATTATTATACTCTATTTGCGGAAATCCAACAAGAAATTTTAGAACTACAATCTCTTAAGCAGTTCTTCTCTTTCTTTTTCAAATCCCGGTTTTCCAAGCAAAGCGAACATATTCTTCTTATAACTTTCAACGCCCGGCTGATTGAACGGATTAACGCCGAGTAAATATCCGCTCACACCACATGCGAACTCAAAGAAATAGAACAATTCACCGAGATAGAATTCGTTCTGCTCCGGAATCTTCACCATAAGGTTTGGAACATTTCCGTCTGTATGTGCAAGAATCGTTCCGTTCATTGCACTCTTGTTAATAAAATCAACATCTTTTCCGGCAAGATAATTCAAACCGTCAAGGTCTACCGGTTCTTCATTGATCACGATCTCAGCTCTTGACTTCTCTACATTGAGAACTGTTTCAAAAAGGATTCTGCTTCCATCCTGAATAAACTGTCCCATAGAATGAAGATCTGTCGTAAGATCTACAGATGCCGGGAAAATGCCTTTCTGATCTTTTCCTTCACTCTCTCCGTAAAGCTGTTTCCACCATTCGGATACATAATGAAGACTTGGTTCATAATTCGCCAGTACCTCCACAGCTTTTCCTTTACGAAGAAGAATGTTTCTCACTGCCGCATATTTCATCGCGTCATTCTCTGCAAAAGCAGACTCAACAGCCGCTTTTCTTCCTGCTGCCGCACCTTCCATTAATTGATCAATATCTGCTCCGCTTACCGCAATCGGAAGCAAACCTACCGCAGTCAGAACAGAGAAACGTCCTCCGACATCATCCGGTACGACAAATGTCTCATAACCTTCTTCTGTAGCAAGATTTTTCAACGCTCCTTTTTCCTTGTCTGTCGTCGCATAGATTCTCTTTGCAGCCTCTTCTTTTCCGTATTTTTTCTCAAGCATTTCTTTGAATACACGGAAAGCGATCGCCGGCTCTGTCGTTGTTCCGGACTTGGAGATCATATTGATTGAAAAATCGCGGTCGCCGATCACATCGATCAGATCTCTGACATATGTACTGCTAATGCTGTTTCCTACATAATAAATCTCCGGAGATTTTCTCACTTCTTTTGATACAACATTTGCAAACGAATGTCCGAGGAATTCAATCGCAGCTCTCGCTCCGAGGTAAGATCCCCCGATTCCGATCACAAGAAGCACTTCCGAATCTTCTCTGATTTTCTCAGCCGCTTTTTTAATCCTGTCAAACTCTTCCTTATCATAATCAACCGGAAGATCGATCCAGCCGAGGAAGTCGTTTCCGGCGCCCGTTCTCGCAAGCAGTTTTTCCTTTGCCTGCTCCGCAAGTTCGCTCATATACTGCATCTCATGATCCTGTACGAAACCACATGCCTTTGAATAATCAAATGTTACTTTGCTCATCACTATCCATCCTCTCTGATACTTATTCGTCATTTATCTGTTCTGTAGAATCGGCAGGAAAACTTCCTGTCACATATTTCTATTTTAACAAATATAACCGTCCTAAGCAAGGAATTCCTCCAGTATTTGACGGATCGCATCTTCTCTGATCTGCGGACGTTCCTCATTTTGAGTTTTTTCCGTTCCTACGCCGTGATTATTTTGCCTGTTTTCCTCCTTTTTCTTCTCTTCTTTCGGTTCTCCTTCAATGTTAATAGGAAGTCTTTTCTCCACCATACTGCTGCCTGTCTCCTGCAGGATTTCCCTAACCGCCTCAGCCTGCCATTGTGCATATCCCGGTTCTCGGACTGCCTCGCCGCCTTCCGAATTCTCCTTCTTATCCGACATATGTCCCTGTGCAGGCACTATGATGCCGGAAGCTTCGCCTTTCTTGCCGTCTGCTCTGACCGCAGTTTTCTGCTCTTTTGCTTTTCCTCCTCCATTTGCGCTTTCCGAAGGGATCACATCAATAAATTCTTTTTCTTTCCTGTTCTGCCTCCTCACCCGAACTGCACATACATTTTCCAGATAATCTACCATGTACATTTTAATCGCTTTAATCTTATACGGCTCGTCCGACATACGGATGATCACCATAAGAAGCACTGCTTCCGCCGCTCCGCCTGCTATGTACTGATATACAGTTTCTGTAAACCCACTCTCCATATAAGCCAGTACAGCTCCTGCCGCTCCTAAAATGCCGACGAACCAGACTGACAAGATCTCTATCTGCCTCCAAGTGTGAATCCGAAACAAAAATCCTCTGTATTCATAGATATATTTTTCTACAAATACATCTATATTTTCTACGGAGTCATGCGCCATACACGCATGTTCATATTTTGATTTCACGAGTTTCATCAGCTTATGCGTACTTTTCGGCATATTTCCAGCCGCTTTTATCAATCTGTACAAGGTCAGCCGGTTCACGATCTTTGCCAGCACCCCGAGTATCCCGATCGCCGCCATCACATACACGACAGACCCGGAACCCACCATCATTGTCTCAAACATGACAAACCCTCCTGTTTTTTTGTTCTTTCACGCGCCCCGTCCATCAACGTCCGCTTGTGTTTGTAGCCATTATAGAGCAGGATTCCCGTCTTGTCCGCAAAAACCGTTCTACATTTTTCTACACGGCGCAGCCGTCTCCGCTGTATATTTTCTCGTATTTTTCATCCTCCATAAATTTTCTTTTTCTCCTCCCTTTCCAGATTTTTTCTCACCCTTTTGAAAATCTCTTCTGCTTTTTCGCTCAACTGCAAGCGTCCCTCTCCTTCACGACCTTTTTGTGTAAACCGGCTGACTCCCTGTTTTTCTGTTTTCCCTTCCCTTTTTTCAGCCGGATTTTGGTTCTCTTTCTTAAAGTCGATTTTTCTCGAAAACAGGCGTACAAAATTTGTATTTTCCTTCGTGGTTTGCTATAATGCCTTTTATAAAAAATGCAGGATTGTATTTTCAGGAGGTAAAAATTATGGAATATAAACCACAAGGTGTCTGTTCACGACTGATTCACTTTGATATCATAGATCATAAAGTACGAAACGTATCTTTCGTCGGAGGATGCAGCGGAAATCTCCAGGGAATTTCCCGTCTCATCGAAGGAATGGATGTAGATGAAGCGATCTCACGCATTGAAGGGATCCGATGCGGATTTAAACCAACGTCTTGTCCTGACCAGCTTGCCAATGCATTAAAAGAAGCAAGGAGGTCTTAGTATGTCCGAAGAACAATCTGTCTCAAAAATTATTTTAAGCGCCGACAGTACTTGTGATCTCGACGATGAACTGAAAGAACGGTATCATGTAAACTATTTTCCGCTTCACATTATTCTGGAAGATAAAGATTACCGTGACAATATCGACATCACTCCGGAGGAGATCTACCAAAAATATTATGACCAGAAGATTCTTCCGAAAACTGCCGCTGTAAATGCCGCAGAATATATCGAACATTTCCGCCCTTGGGTAGATGCCGGATACGAAGTAATCCATATCAATCTTGGTCACGCTCTTTCGAGCGTATATCAAAACTGCTGTCTTGCCGCTGAGGAGATCGGTCATGTCCATGTAATCGACAGTTGTAATCTTTCTACCGGAACAGGGCTCCTCGTTGTAGAAGCCGGAAAAATGATCGAACAGGGATTTGACGCTGAAACGATCGCGAAAACGCTCCGCGAAAAAACAGCCAAATGTCATGCCAGCTTTGTTTTAGATACACTGACCTTTCTCCACGCCGGAGGACGCTGCTCATCTGTCGCTGCGCTGGGCGCAAACGTACTGAAACTGAAACCTTGCATCCAGGTAGACAATCACGATGGAAGCATGGGCGTCGGCAAAAAATATCGTGGATCTCTTGACAAAGCTCTCGAAAAATATGTAAAGGATGAACTCGCCCGTCACTCAGATATCGATCAATCACTGCTGTTCATTACCCATTCCGGTATCGATCAGTCCTACATTGATCTCGTAAAACAGACGGTAAACGAAACAATAAAATTTGATGAAATCCATGTGACAAAAGCAAGCTGCACGATCTCAAGTCATTGCGGACCTAATACACTCGGCATCTTATTCATGACAAAATAAAAAACAACCTTTCAAATTAAACGGTCAGGGAGGAAAGATTATGAATACAAAACCTGTTTTTCACGGAAGTGATATTGAAAAAATATGTGAATACTATCATCTGAATCGGGAAGATATCGTCAATTTCGGCGCAAATGTAAATCCTCTCGGCATTTCCGAAAATATAAAACCGGTTCTTGCCTCTCATTTGGATATCCTTTCCTCTTATCCCGACCGCGACTATCAGTCGCTTCGCAACACCATCGCCGAATATTGCCATGTTCCGGCGGATTTTATCCTTCCGGGCAACGGGTCAAGTGAACTGATCGCCCTTCTGATCGAGACACGAGCTCCGAAACGGACGCTTCTTTTAGGACCTACTTACGCAGAATATTCAAGAGAATTGTCCCTTTCAAACAGCAAGTGTGACGAATTTCTTTTAAAAGAAACAGATAAGTTTACAGTCGATGTAAGCGCACTCTGTCAGACACTCCTTGACGGAAATTACGATTTCCTGATTATGTGTAATCCGAATAATCCGACATCCACCGCTGTCTTGCATGAAGATATGGAACAGATTCTTACATTTTGTGAACAGCATGATATCTTTGTTATGATCGATGAGACTTACGTTGAGTTCGCCCCTGTTATCGAAGATGTTACCGCCGTTCCGTTTACGAAAACTTTCAAAAACCTGATGGTTCTCAGAGGGGTATCCAAATTTTTCGCCGCTCCGGGACTCCGTTTAGGTTATGGGATCACGGGCAGCCTGCCGTTTTTAAAAACAATGAAAGAAAAGCAGATTCCATGGTCACTGAACAGCCTTGGCGCGTTTGCAGGAGAACTCATGCTGAAGGATAAAAACTACATCAGCCAAACCCGTCAGCTTATTTTGTCCGAAAGAGAGAAAATGTACTCTGCCTTAAAGTCAATGTCCGCCTATAAAACATATCGGCCGTACGCCAATTTTTTGCTTATACAGCTAAACCAAAAAGAAATGACCGCCTCTGACGTATTCGAACACTGCGTCAAAAACGGTCTTATGATTCGTGATTGTTCTTCCTTTAAAAGTTTAAACGGAGAATTTGTACGTTTCTGCATCATGAACAGAGAAGATAACGAGCGCCTGCTTAATGAGCTGCGCTTTCTATGCTGTCAAAAATAAGATAAAATAAAAAATTATGATTACAGCCGCTATGATACCAAGTACAAGTAAGATTTTATTTTTCATTTGTATTTCCTCCTTCTCCGCCTTCAAATGTAATCTTATAATCATTCAGATCATATGCCTGTGCAAAATATCCTTTTAAAATGGTCTGTGCATTTTCTCGCGCATTTTCATAAAGACCATTTGCCACCGCGTCTTTTTCTGCCTGTGCTTTCAATTTTACAAGAGCCGCGTTATTCTCCTCTAAATCAATTTGATTAAAAATACTTTCCTCTTCATGATATACGCGGAATGACTTCTCATCAACCTCTGAACTCAAAATCCTTACTTCCGGCAAAGTTACCTTAATCGAATCTTTCTTCACTTCGTAACGAATCTCACCGAAATCATACCCTGCTTTTACAATCACATTATAACTGTAAATATATTTACTCTGCGTAAACGGAATATCAATCCCGAATAATTTTCTCACATCCTCTGTCACATTTACTTCTGTACAGTTCGCCTCCTGTGTCGCCAGTTCTCCGATATCTTCAAATCCAAGCTTCGTCGTCTGACTTTCATGGGTAATATAGCGTTTCATCCCGATCGCCCCTGCGCCTCCTGCAAGTGCGATAACCGCTATAATAATGATGATTTTTTGAATTTTCCACGGGATCTTTATCCGTCGTATATTTTGTTTCTTTATCTCTTTTTTTATTTCTTTTTTCATTGCTTCTCTTGTGTCTTTTTCTCGATCATCGTATCTTCCGTCCATTCTTTCTCCCTTTACATACCGCACTTTTCATAAAGGATAATCCATTCTTCCCTCACAATTACGGATGTTGCATTACATATTTATTTTCGATTTACCTTTCTTATTATATCAGGTTTCCTTCCGTTTCGCTCTGTTATTTTACAAAATATAACCGCAGCTCCCGTACTTACCATCGTAGCCACAATCCCTGCCCCGACGATCGCCGCCGGATTCGAACTTCCATATTGACTTCGATATGCGATCACATTCATAGGAATCAACTGAAGAGAAGAAATATTCATAATCAAAAACGTACACATCTCATTGCTTGCGACTCCCTTCCTTCTCACAGGTCCAGGCGCTCTTCCTGCGCGCCGTTCATCCTCCAGCGTTCCCAGCTCTTTCATCGCCTTTAATCCAGCCGGAGTTGCCGCCCAGCCAAGTCCAAGAATATTCGCAATAAAATTCGTTGTAATATGCTCCTGCGCCTTATGGTCTTTCGGAAGATTCGGAAAAAGAAAACGGATCACCGGACGCATCTTCTCCGCTGCACGTCCGATGATCCCAGCCTGTGCCGCAATCTCCATGATCCCACACCAAAATGACATAATTCCGATCATTGTAATACACAGCATTACCGCCTCTTTCGAAGAATCGAGCGCAGCATTCGTAAGTTCTTCCATCCTGCCGTTAAACGCCCCGAATATAATCCCGATCAAAATCATTCCTGCCCACAGATAATTCATACACTTCTCCGCCGCTTACGATTATTTTTCACTTTGTTTCAGATTATATTCGATTCCTCTTGTCCTTTATACTATTTCATCGAAAATTTCTTTCCAAATATCTCCTGATATCGCTTAATTTCACCTTAAAGAAACTTCTTAATATCTTTCTTCACTCCATTCAAGAACCGTTCCTGTAGACGCATCAATCTCAAACTCATATTCTTTGCCTTCAAAAATAATGTCGCCTTCGTATTTATTTTTCCCGTCATCATAATCCGACTTGATCCGAATATCGTCTGCCGTTGCTCCCGGAACTCTTTCCAACGCAATCTCAGTCGCCTCTTCTATACTGATGCCTGTTGTATCCGCACCATTTTGTGTTCCCGCATCTGCGCTGCCGCTGTTTTGACCGTTTCCGTTTTGTTGATCCACATTCTGGCCATTCCCCTGTTCCGCACCGGAATTCACCGCCGCATCTGCTCCTTCGTTTCCACCTGAAATCCGTTCGGTATCAACGCTTAAAATCTGACCGTCTGTTCCGCTGATCTCATAATCATATTCCGTTCCTTCAACATCAAATCGAACTTCATATACTTTTCTTCCATCATCTCTCTCAGAAG
Source organism: Mediterraneibacter sp. (assembly GCF_030825015.1). NCBI lineage: Bacteria > Bacillati > Bacillota > Clostridia > Lachnospirales > Lachnospiraceae > Mediterraneibacter > Mediterraneibacter sp. The sequence goes on from NZ_JAPJQP010000018.1 coordinate 16,605, forward strand.
AAACTCTCAAACGAGTTGTATCAGATTCGCTTACCCCTGCATCATTCAAGGCAGCTTCCAACGCCGCTTCCTTTCCGATATCTTTACCTCCTGCTCCACATCCTGTAAAAACAACTGCTGCCGCCGCAGTCATCACCGTTACCATTGTCATTATCACAAATTTTTTCATTTTCATTCTCCTTTTTTTGTTTCTTTCCTGGACATTTGCATTTTCTACCTATACTATCTTCCCCCGAATGCTGCATCTTATGTCCTTCATTTCTTTGTTGAGATTACTATATCCCACAAAGATTAAAATAACATTAAAGAAGAAAAATAATTTTATTCTTTTTTCCACAGGTGAAATGTAAATTCACTTCCGCTCCCTTTTTTACTGGTCACTTCCACCGTTCCGCCATGCGCTTCTGCGATCCACTTCACCATAGAAAGTCCTAATCCGCTGTGATTTCCATCGCTTCTGGACTTATCTGCTCTGTAAAATCGTTCCCATATATACGGAAGATCTGCCTCTGCAATTCCGACGCCATGATCTTTTACTTTACCGATAATCTCCGAATCGTTTTTCAATGATAAGCTTACTTCTATTTCCCGTCCTTCGCCATAACGCAATGCATTAGAGATCAAGTTGATCATCATCCTGATATACAGCGTTTCATCGACTTCCGTCCATATTTCAGGCTCTATCTCACATAAAATCCTGCCCGAATATCCTTGCGACTGTGCCAAAAAACGCTGCTCTCCGACAACCATTTCCGTCAGTTCACTTAAATTCACGCTTTCCCGATCAATCTGTTGACGCCCCTGATCTGCCCTTGACAAGAAGAGCAGCTGCGAGATCAGATCAGACATATTTTTCGCTTTCTGTGCAATCACTTCAACCTGAGCTTTTTGCTCTGAATTTAACATTTCATCCTGCAAGATCCTGTCGCACTGTGCAAGTATAACACTGACCGGAGTTCTTAATTCGTGTGAAACATCCGAAGTAAACTGCTTCTCTCTTTTAAAAACGATATCCAATTCATCCAACATTTCATTAAATGTTTCTGCCAACACATATATCTCGTCTCTGTTTTTCCCGCGATTTTCCTTCTCTCCTTTCCCGATCTCATCTCCTACATTTTCGATTCTTCTTGAAAGGTCTGCATCAGCGCGTATTTTACACACAGTATCTGTAATATCTTTCACCGGACGAAGTGTCCTCCTTGTAAATCGATAGCCGACAAATGCCGTCGCCGCCGCAAGCAGCGGAAGCAGAATGAACGCCATACGGAGTATCATCCGAAAACTTTCCTCTGCTTCTGTAACAGAAGCAACGCCTCGTACATAAATCTCCGTTCCTTCTCCCGGACGATAAAAAAGATCATATACATACCATTCATTCTTTTTCGTCCCATCCTTTATCTGACGCACTTCCCCATCTGCAAATTCCGGCTGTTCATCGAATCCTCTCGGAATCTTTCCATATAAAAAATATCCTGTCGAATCATACATCGAAAGATATATTCCATTTTCCACAGAATAAAAATCTGAATCAATCTCTAATTCGCCGCCTTCCGCCTCTATCTCCTCCAGACTCTCTTCGACCCGCCTCTCCAAAGACTGCTTCGTAGATGCCAAAAGCTCGCGTCCGCTCAGAGAAAACAAGATCCCCAACGTTGCTCCGATTACAATAAGCATTAAAGCAGTATATATAAGAGTCAATTTTATTTTTAAAGAAAGTTTTTTCATTCTTCCTCCTTTAATACATACCCCGCTCCCCTCACAGTATGAATCAGTTTTTTCTCTCTTCCGTCATCGATCTTCTTCCTCAGATAACGAATATACACATCTATGACATTGGAACTTCCCATATAATCATAATCCCACAAATGCTGCTCTAATCTGTCGCGCGAAAGAACGATTCCCGCATTTTGAATCATGTACCGCAGAAGCGAAAACTCCTTTCCTGAAAGCCGGATCTCTTCTCCGCCCCGCACGACTTTATGCGTATCCAAATGCATTTCCAAATCACCGACTGTATAACATGTTTTCGGAGTCTCCCCCGGTTTTCGCAGCAACACGCGCACACGCGCCAGCAGTTCTTCAAAAGCGAACGGCTTTACAAGATAATCATTCGCCCCCGCATCCAACCCCGCCACACGATCTTCTACACTGTCTCTGGCAGTAAGCAATATAACCGGAGTTGCATCCGTCTTTCGCCTCAACTCTTTCAGCACAGCAAGTCCGTCTTTCTTCGGCATCATAATATCAAGAATAACTGCATCATATTTTGCACTGTTCAGATACTCTGATGCTTCCGCTCCGTCAAAACACGAATCCACACTGTAGAACTCTTCTTTCAGCCGCGCTGTGATAAGTTTGTTCAGATCTTTTTCGTCCTCTGCAAGCAAAATTCTCATATTACCACCTTCCCTTTCGCCGTTTATATACATCGGCATAAGTCAAATCTTCCGGCGCGCAATTCTAACCGTAATCCCAGGCTTTACCATATGATCCTGACTTTTAATATCACTATTATATGAAAATCGCGGATTGAAATCAATTCCCTCTTTTATCTTGACAGAAAACAATCCTGCTTATATCCTGAAATTATCAGAGAAAACAGAGAAGGAGCTGATCATATGACTTCGTCGGAAACAACGAAAAAACTCATAGATTTTATCGAAAAAAGTCCCTCCGTTTTTCATACGGCAGAAACGATCAAAGGGATGCTGTTAGGGAATAATTTTTCAGAACTGCAAGAAAACGAACGCTGGAATATCACAACCGGAGGAAACTATTTCGTAACAAGAAATAATTCTTCTCTGATCGCATTTTCCATTCCTGAAAATAATCTTGCAGGAATGCATATTATCGCAAGTCACAGTGACTCGCCTACTTTCAAGATCAAAGAAAACCCTGAAATAGAAGCCGATCACCATTACATCAAATTAAATGTAGAACGTTACGGAGGCATGCTCTGCGCTCCCTGGCTCGATCGTCCGCTTTCCATCGCCGGAAGAGTGATCTTCAAAGACGATACAATTAATAAGTTTCAATCGAAACTAATAAACATCAATAAGGATCTTGTGTTAATCCCAAATCTTGCAATCCACATGAACAGAGATGCAAATAACGGATATTCATACAATCCGCAGAAAGATCTCCTTCCACTTTACGGAAATCTTTCTTCCAAAGACACCTTTATGAAAAAAATCGCCGAAACAGCCAATATATCCGAAGAAGATATACTCGGTCATGATCTGTTCCTTTATAACAGACAAAAAGCGAGCATATGGGGCGCTTCCGATGAGTTCATATCCGCGCCGAGGCTTGATGATCTGCAATGTGTATTTGCATCTGTTGAAGGATTTCTTGCAGGACAGAAAAAGACATACATGCCAATCCTCTGTGTTCTCGATAACGAAGAAGTCGGAAGCGGAACAAAACAAGGAGCTGCGTCTACCTTTTTATATGATACTCTGACCCGAATCAACACATGCCTCGGACTTTCCAATGAGGACTATCTCATCCGGTTGTCTGACAGCTTTATGATCTCGGCAGACAACGCACATGCAGTCCACCCAAATCACCCCGACTGCTCCGATCCCGTAAATCATCCTTATTTAAATGGTGGAATCGTCATTAAATTCAACGCCAATCAAAAATACTGTACAGACGGATTTTCTGCGGCAGTATTTCGGGATCTGTGTCGTTCGGTTCATGTTCCGGTCCAAACCTTTGTCAATCGTTCCGACATTGCAGGAGGCTCAACTCTCGGCAACATATCCAGCACCCATGTTGCAGTGAGCGCAGTTGATATCGGGCTTCCACAGCTCGCCATGCATTCCCCTTACGAGACGGCAGGGGCACACGATACTGATTACTTTGTCAAAGTCGCGACAGAATTTTTCTGCTGATTCTTTTATACCCAAAAACAGAGTAAATAACCGCAGCCTTAAAAACAACAAACAAAAAATCAAGAAAAGAAAAAAGAAAAGGAGAACTCATATGAATTTAAAAATAGGTATTATCGGAACAAATTTCATAAGCGATGACTTCTGCGATGCCGCCAAACAAACAGACGGGATTGAATTATATGCTGTATATTCCAGATCCTCTGATACAGGAACGGAATTTGCCGATCGGCATAACATACCCGCTGTTTTTACAGATTATGATGATTTTCTCGATTCACAGATCGATGCCGTATATGTAGCTTCCCCAAACTTCGCCCACTGTGCACAATCCATCAAAGCAATGGAACACAAAAAGCATGTTCTATGTGAAAAAGTAATGGCATCAAACGAACAGGAAGCCCTCTTAATGATCGAATGCGCCCGAAAAAATCAGGTCGTTCTCTTAGAAGCCATGCGCCCTGATTTCGATCCTGCCTTTGAAATCATCGAAAACGCCCTTCCCCGTATCGGAAAAATCCGAAGAGCCACCTTTGAATTTTGTCAATACTCCAGCCGCTACGATCGTTTCAAGGAAGGGATTGTAGAAAACGCCTTTAATCCCGAACTCGGAAACGCCGCAGTATCAGACATCGGAGTTTACTGCATCCACTCCCTTGTCCGGCTTTTCGGCGCTCCGAAGAACATACAATTCATGTCTTCTTTTTTGGAAAACAATTTTGAATGCAGCGGGATCATCTTAATGGAATATCAAGATATGATCGCAGAAGCAGTTTACTCCAAAGTTACTGTTTCCTCTAATCCGAGCATCATTCAAGGCGAAGACGGTTCAATTCTGATCGACTATATAAGCCATCCTTCACAGATAGAACTCCGTCTCAGAGAAGGATCGAGAGATCCGATCGATGGAGGCATAAAAGAGAGTTTTTCATATACTCCGGTAAACAATAACATGATTTACGAAATCAAAAAGTTTATTTCTCTCATAGAGAATAACGAAACAGATCATAAATACCTTTCATATTCACTTGACACGATCCGCATTATAGATCGCGTACTTGGTTTTACACCGTAAATCTTTTTCTTCAATCACCGGAAGTCCAAAAGGCACATTCCGGGATTGCAAGCGATCGCCAAGACCTCGGGCAAGTCCGGACTTTGGCTCGTCACCATTGCAAACAAAAAGACTGTATATCTTACAAGATTTTGAGGGACACCTCATTTTCCTGTTCGATACACAGTCTTTTTTATTTTATCCTATATCACTTTTCTTACTTTTCCGCCTCATGAGACTGATTCTTTTTTATAGAGCTTATTGTTTTCTCCTTCTTCTCTGAGTCAGGATAAATACTGCGCCGGCAGCCATCACAGCTCCGACATAGAACATCGGAACAGTCCGATCTCCTGTCTGAACAGCTCCCTCTTCCTTCTTTGAGTTTTCATCCGAATTATTTTTATCCGGCGTCGGTTCAGGATCAGGAGTTACTGTCTTTTCTTTCACTTCAATTTCTACACTATCAGTAATTTTCTTCTCATTCTGTTCTGCCATCACTGTAATCATTGCTTTTCCGGCTTTCAATGCAGTCACATTTCCCTGCTGGTCAACAGTTAATATAGTCGGATCAGAAGAACTCCATGTAATCTCAACTTCTTTCGCATCTGTCGGATCAACCTTTACAGTCAATGTCATCTTGTCTCCGACTTTCAATTCCGTTTGTTCCGCCCTTACTGTTACCATCTTCAGTTCCGAATCAGGTTCCGGCTCCGGTTCTGGTTCCGGTTCCGGTTCCGGCTCCGGCTCTGGTTCCGGTTCAGGTTCCGGCTCCGGCTCCGGCTCTGGTTCCGGCTCCGGAGTCGTACTGTCTTCCTTCACTTCAATTTTAACACTGTCCGATGCCGTTTTATCTCCCTGCACTGCAGTTACTGTAATCACTGACTCTCCTTCTTTCAGCGCGCTTACTTCTCCCTTTCCGTCTACTGCCAGTACTGTCGGCTCAGAGGAGCTCCATGTAATTTCAACGTCTTTTGCATCCACCGGATCAACTTTCGCTTTCAACGTCATCTTGTCTCCGACTTTCAGCTCTGTTTGTTCCGCCTCCAATACGATCTGCTTAAGTTCGGGTTCCGGTTCGGGTTCTGGTTCCGGTTCCGGTTCCGGTTCTGGATTCGGATCTGTAAGTTTTTCTGTCTCCGCCAGCAAAACTTCTGCCTTTTCGACAACATCATCATTCAATGCATAGGCATTTTCATACACTGACTCTGCTTCTCTGTATGCCTGGAAAAACGTCTCATACGCTGCATCTCCATATGTAATTCCATATTCCTTAAACTTCTTTGCAGCCTCATCCAGTGCGTCTTGAAGCTGATCTTTACTTACTGTTTCATATGCCTCAAATTCCCTGAGCTGGAACGTTCCTTCAACACCCTGCATCTTGAGCCAGCGCGTCTTAATCGGCTGTTCAAACTTGATCGTATTGACATTTTGCCCCTTAACAGCAGTCATCCCTTCAATATCCTTCCATACTTTTCCATCTGAAGAAACCTGAAGCTTAAACGTCGAAGGTGCTTTATCCCATTGAAGTACAAGCTTGTCAATCTCATAAGTCTGCATCATATCCACCGCAAAACTGCTGTCTGCGTAAAGTCCTTCAAAGAAGGAATCTTTTTCACTGACTTCTGTTCCATGTGCTCCGTCCGCTGTATTTCCGTCTCCGTCGATTGCCTTCCACCCTACGCGAAGTTTTTTATTCGCATTATCATAATTCGAATCGCCTTTATGCTGTGCAGTTCCTGCCGCAGCCTTGTCCTGCGCCACATTCACTTCTGTGACCGTCTTATCTTCTGCAGTCAGCTTAACTGCAGCCGGAGACAACGCCTTGTCATAAACTTTCAGATCGGCGATACTGCCATCCAGACCGTTTCCGATCGTTGTCAGCGGGAATACAAACGTAGACAAAAGGTGGTCATAATCTGTCTCAGAATTCGTTGTTCTTGTCAAAGCCTGCCTGAATTCTCCGTCTATGTATAGTTTTGTTACTTGCTGTGTTCCGACAATCGTGATATTCACACTCTTATTTTCCGGAATTACATCATTAAACTTCTGTTCAAAATACGAGCGATTGATCTTTAAGTTTCCATCTGATCCGATTGATAAACGGCCATCTTCTCCGTCAAACAACTGCGCGTCTTTCTTTTTATCCACCTTTAGATCAAACTGCACAGTATACGGATAATCAACAGATCTTAACTCTGTCGTAAGTGCGCCTTCTCCGTTCAGATCAAGCCAGCTCTTGCCGCCTTCTTCTTTTACAGTTCCGTTTGTAATCGCTCCGTCATATCCGTTTCCTGACGCATCATATACAACAACTTTGGCATCATCTGATTTTACGTTCTTAAAATCATAATCAAGTACAAGAGACGTCTCAGAAGGAATATCTGACGCCAATTCCACGCCCGGACCTGCTTTTAATTTTTCGAATTTGAAACTATATTCCTCATAAGTCTGATCTTCATCCGTACCGCCCCATGTTTTCTCGCTAAGAACCGCTGCCTGACGCATCAAACGTTCATAATTATCACGTTCTGTCACTCCCATATCTGCGATATCTGCCCACATCGCCGTCTTCGCACCAAGGAGATTCGGGTCTGCCGGCTGCACTGTTCCGCTGCTGCTGAACGTAACCGGAGTCCAGTTATTGAAAATATGTTCTACATTAACAACGTCTCTCTTATCGCGTCCTGTATTTCCATACAGATGGAACGAATCCACATTGACGAGCTTAAATCCCTCTGCGCTTCGTTTTGCCGCATTGTCCCATGAATTTGACCAGAAATCAATTTCAATGTCTGTGTAATCTTTCGTGGAAATCCCTTTATCGTCAAAATACTGCTTCATAGAACCCCACATACGAACTTTCTTTCCACTTTCCTGAACAGTATCAGCCATCTCACGGATATAATTTCTCATTCCGTCAAATTCGTCATTTTTAATACTCCAGTATTCATCCACACCGATATCTACCGTATCGCCTAAGAATACAGGATCCGCCTCGTTCAAATACTCACTGTACAACGCCTTAAGAAATTTTAACGCCCACTGGCCGCTCTCACCTTTTACGGAAAGCAGCTCCCAGTCTCTGTCGCTCTTAATTCCATCTTCCGGCATATTTTCAAATCCCGGTACGCTTCTCACTTCATCAATATGATTTCTCACATATCTGTTAAACAGCAAAGAATGCCCAGGCGCATCAATCTCGGAAATCGGATTCATGCCGCAATCCATTGCAAACTGCTGAAGATCTTTATATTCTTCCGCCGTATACTGCGGCTCTCCGCCATAGACTCCGTTTTCATCATTATAGTATGCATTTTCCTGAGGATCTGTTTTCAGACTCGGAAACGTCTTACTTTCCAAACGGAACATGCCTTTATAATTTTTCCAGTTATTATAATCCTCACGCCCTGTCGTCGCTCCCGAATGACGGTTATCGTTCAGATGAAAATGCACTTCATTAATCTTATAGAAAGAAAATGTCTTCACAATATCTTTCAAAGCATCCAGCCGATACGGAACGCGGGCGATATCGATCATCACTCCGCGGACTTCATACTGGGAGAAATCTCTCGTAACACCCTTCGGAAAGGAATAAGCGCCGTCCTGCGTATAATATACCTGTTCCAATGTCTTTGTTCCATAAAGGCATCCGGCATAACCGCGACTGCTAATATGAATTCCGTTATCATCTGCTTTCAGGAAATACCCTTCTTCACCTGTATCATATGGATCTTCTGTCAGAGACTCGATCAGAATATCATCTCCGTCTGTGCTCTCTCCGCTGACAATCTCAAGTTCCATTCCCGTAATCTCTTTCATATCACTTTGGAACTGGGACGCAGCCTTCTCAAGTCCGACTCCTGCTGAATCTTTCACAACAATGCGGGAATTTTCTGTAAGTTTAACCTCTCCCTCGTATCCATACCACTCCTGAAGACTTGGAATGACTTCCGGTTCTTCATTTTGTTTTCTGATCTCAGGATAAAGGTCGGCATGCTTCTCTTTTTTGTTCGGCACATGCACCTGAAACGTCTTTTCCGACTTATCTTGAGGATCATTCACGTTCACAACTTCCACGATCACATCCATATCATAGTCATACATATTATGATCGCTGATCTGACCATCATCAGAAATAACCTGCGGATATTCACTTCCCTTTACATGAATCTCAAACCCATCCGGCATCTTTGGAAGCAGCACCGCCTCAGAATCTACGGTAAGCTCCTCAAGTGATTTTACGGAATCCATCGCCTCTTTCGCATTTTCCGGCGCCGGATTGGTTACTTCCGGCGTCTGTACCTGATCGCCGTTTATCTCGATCTCCTGAACAGAAACACTGTTTCCTCCTGCATTCGTATTTACTTTGTTAAAATAGAAACGCACATAACGGTCAAGCCGTTTTCCCTCTACATCTGTGATACTGTCATGCTTATTCTGTTCGTTCCCAGGCTGGCATGTCACATGCTTAACAGTTTTCCACTCTGCCTGTTTATCCGCTCTTGTCTGAATCTCATAGTCGATTGAATATACAAGTTTATAAAAATAAAGATCAATACTTGTTATATTCGTAACTTCATTTCTCAAGTCAATCTCAAGCCACTGCGGTGTCTGCTGCTGATCTTGTGCGTTTCCGCTCTTCATTGTCGGCGCAGACCATCTGGATGTATCTGACTTCTGACCGTCCACTGCAAGATCCGCTGTCAAATTCGGCATTGCAGCCTCTACTCCTGAAGCAGACGCCGTCTTATTCAGAGCGATATTCCCTGTAATCGTCTCATAACCGCTTTCGCTTTTCTTTGTTCCGATTACCTGAAACTCCCTCACACCAATGCTGCGGTTTGCCGCCTGTCCATTTCCTGATGTAAAATAAAGTCTGACATAACGTGGAATCTCCCTCGCCTTGCCATTCTCCCTTAAATCAACCGTCTTCTTTAAATTCAAATCTGTGCCTTCCGGCATATCTACGGCAGCAATCTCTGTCCAAACCGCATCATCTGCATTCGAATCAGAAACTTCCACGCGAAAATCGCCATACAATCTCGCAAAGAAATCAACCTTTATCTCTGACACAACGCAAGTACCGCCTAAATCGACTTCCAGCCACTGCTCAGAAAACTCCTTATCCTCTCCGCTTTGCCATCTGCTGTTATCCGCGTCCCCGTTATTATCCGAGATCCCGTCAAACGCAAGTCCGGGCTCTCTTGCAGGATAGTTTCCCGATGCCGGAAGAAACTTTGATGCCCGCGCTGTGCTGCCCCGGTCTGCCGCAAGATTCGTCTCCTGCTCTGCTGTCTGTTCTCCTGCCTCTGTTTTGATTTCTTCTGCCTGTACAACAGAAATGCCCGGAACCGGTAAACTCGTCATCCCAAGCATCGCCGCCAATACAAGCACCGCTACTCTTTTTCTTTTCATATTGCTCTTTTTCTCCCTCTATATATCCCTCTGCAAACACCTTTTCCTACCTGTTAATACGCATGGATACAATTACTTTAATAATACTACTTCCGTATTGTATTTGTCTATACTTTTTAAAATTTGCGGGTCTTTTTAGATAATTTTATGCGTTTTTTCCATAAAAGAAAGGATATGACCGAAATCATATCCTTTCTCTGTTTCAGCATTTCAAATTCTTGAACTGCCTATCTTATTTTCTTTTTCTCGCTCTGATCACGGAAACTCCTGCAAACATTGCTGCTGCCATAAGCATCATCATGAGCGGTGCTGCGAACGGTGTCGCATCTCCTGTCTGAACAGCGCCCGGTGTCAACTCCGGTGTTGATGGTGTTGTCGGCGTTGTTGGTGTTTCCTGTGTCTTTTCTTCTTCTGTCTTCACTTTCACAGAAGCTGCTGCAGATTTATTTCCTGCTGCATCAAATGCTTCAACTTCAATCGCGTACTCTGTATTCGGAGCAAGTTTTACGATTTCTGCTGTAAGAACATCACCTTCTACCGTTCCGATTGATTTGCCATTTACAAAGATTTCGTATCCTGTTACTCCTACGTTGTCTTTGGACGCTTTCCACTCAATCTTAACTGTTGTAGCAGTTTTATCTGTTACTTTCAGATCAGACGGTTTTGTCGGAGCTTCTTTATCCTCTTCCGGCTTCTGCTCTTCCTTCTCTGTCTTCGCTTTCACTGATGCTTTCTCAGATTTATTTTCTGCCGCATCAACTGCTTCTACTTCGATCGTATACTCCGTATCAGCTTTCAGATCTTTCAGTTCTGCTGTAAGAACATCGCCTTTTACTGTTTTAACGAGTTTTCCATCTACATATACGTTGTAGCCTGTTACACCTACGTTATCTGCAGATGCTTTCCACTCAACTTTAACAGTTGTCGTTGTTGTTTCTTTTACTTTCAGATCAGACGGTTTCGTCGGAGCTTCTTTATCTGCTTCCGGTTTCGGAGAAGTTGCAAGAAGCGCTTCTCTTGCAGCCTCTAAGTCTTTCACTGCCTTATCTACTGCTGCCTGATCTGTCGGATTCTCAAGAGCTTTCTGTGCAGCCGCGTATGCAGCTTCAAATGCATCTTTTTCTTTTCCATCTTCGAATTTATCTAATACAACTTTGTCTGCATTATTTAATTCAGCTTCCAATTTTGTTGTATCGATTTCACCGGATTTTACCGGAGTGATCTTCAGATTGTCAAGAATAAGATCCTGCTGTCCGTAAGCTCCTCCAGGCTGTTTTGTACCGTTCGCATAGATACCGAACCATGTCTGTCCGCTCTCGCTTCCGGTAATTTCAAACTCGTAATGACTTGCTTTACTTGTTCCTGCTGTTGCTGCAAGGTAATCGCTCTCCGCTACATTTGCAGCCTGTTCTCCATCACCTTTTACAACTGCATATGCAGATGATCCTGCCTCGTAATCAAACTCTACCTTATACGTCTTTCCTGCTTCAAAGCGGAAGTTCTGCGGAATTGTCTGATACAGAATACCGGTTCTTCCTGATCCTGCTCCGCTGTCGCAGTGCTGTTTCAGTGACCACTCGCCTTCAACTACATCGTTGATCACATATCCGCCCCAGCCAACAGATGTATATTTTCCATTATCCTGAGACAGGTGAAGCTGTCCGTCTCCGCCGCTCTGTGCCGCTCCTAAAACGAACGGATAATATCCTGATGTTACAGACTCGAAATCCTGCTCGAAAGAACCGTCTTCTTTGTAGTTCGCAATCTTCTTATCGATAATTCTGATATCGTCGAAATAAGCTGCTCCCTCTCCGGCTCCACGACTGATCGTTAATGTTGCTGTTGCTGATTCCGCTGTAAATGCAACATACATTCTCTGCATGTAGGAACCATCCTGATTTCCTGAATGTTTCTGATCGCTTGCCACATAGTTCTTAGCGATTGATCTCATCGTGTATGCAGACTCTTTGATCGTTCCTGTATTTACTTCTACAGATGCTTTGCTGTCGCTTCTGTTTTCAACATAAACTTCTGCAACATACTCTTTGCCTGCTTTCAGTCCTGTCAGCTCTGTGCTGACAGCAACATCTTCTGCCGGACTTTCGATTGTCAGACGCTGATCGCCTGTCCATGCTTTTGTAACTTTTACAGCATCATTGTCAGCTCCTGTCCAAACGTCTGCATCCAGCTTATCGCCATCCGCATAAGAGTTGAATCCCGGATCTTTCACCGCTGTTGTCTCACCGAAGTTCACTGTGTCTGCTGTCGGCGCTTCTTTTCCATCAGTTACGATTACATAAGCTGTGTTCGCTTTTGCTTCAAGTGTGATCTGTCCGTTTGAAACCGGAACTGCGATTGCTTCACCACGTCCCTGATCTGACAACTCATACATTGTGAGATTTCCTGTAAATCCATCCGGTACGTTCCATGTAGATGTTCCGCCTTCCAGATTATAGTGATACAGTTTTGTCTCTTTTGTGTCGCTGTCTGTCCACGGAAGCAGATAGTAGAAGTGATCGCTTGTCGCACTCAGAACAGTTTTGTTATTTAATGTAATCTCACGCTCGATGATCTCATCAGATCTCTGCGCTTCATTTCTTGTTACAACTACTTTATCATCACCGTTTTTCAGTGTGATCTGTTTTTCCTGGTTTCCAACCGGTGATGTACCTTCTGCATAATTCTCCCAATCAATTACCTGATAGTGCTGAAGGAATTTTGTCGGAAGGTTTTCAGCAAATGTCAGATACAGATAATTGTTGAAATCCTGATCTCCGCCCCAGCCTTCGAATCCTTCCAGTTTGTATCCGCCAAGAAGCGGGTTGTCCGCTGCTCCGCCATGAGATACCCAGTTAAGTACCTGTACGTCTCTCATATCATTTCTGAGGAAACGAATGATGTCACTGTTAAGACCTTTTGTAGCTGATCCACCGTACGGTCCTTCTGTTGCCCAGTGTGACCATGTGGAGTCATATTCACCTTCATACGGGAACTCTGTTGAGAATCTCCATCCGAGAGAATTAATCTCTTCTGCGATTCTTCTTGTCTCCCAAGCATCCTGATACCATACATCAAGGTAGATAAAGTCCATATTGTCAGCGCCTGCTTTTTTCACTGCTGCTGCAATATCCTCTGCCGATGCAAGTGTTCCCTGAGAATCTTTTACATATTCCCCTTTATCCCAGTCAAGGCTTAAGAGGTTTGTATTGTTAATTCTGTCAAATAACTGTGTAAATCGTTTGTATCTCGCCTGTGTTCCGAGATCCCAGATCTTATTGATCACGCGGGACTGGTCAAGCCATCCCCATCCGCCCTGCTGCGGTCCCATGATCATACTATCATTAAAGGATCTTGCTTCCGGATAAGCTTCCTGTGCATTGACATGGATTCCGATTTCTGCATCGTACTCATGAGCAACTTTCAGAAGATCCTGGAAATCATCCACGCCGCCTTCTCTTTCAGAAATGTCAGCATACTCGGAGTTCGCAGAGTCATGACCTTCATTTCCATAACCTTTCAGCATAACTGCCTGCGGAAGTCCGTCTGTTGCCAGTGCAACTTTCTTAATATTATCTGCTGTTACTGAATACGGGTTTGATACCGCGCTTCCGAAGTTCATAACGATTCTGTAGTTCACAAGATCTTTCACATCTTCAGATCCCATCGGAACATTAATAATGTCGCGATAAGCAACTGCGGCATCCTGCCAGTCGATCGTCTTGTCTTCGTTCATGTCTTCTGCGATACATACTTTCGCATACGGAAGTTCGCTAAGCGGATAATCATATGTATCCGACTGTTTCTGTCCGCCTTTATCTCCCGCTTCGTAATACCATTGAGCGCTTGTAAGGCTCATTGTATCAGCGCCGCTGTTCATGATCACTCTCAGATCGTCTTCTGCCTCAGAGTTGCTGAACAATCCTGCGCTCAAATTCTTGTTTGTCAAGAATCCGTATACATATCCTACTGATTTCTGAGCTACAAATCCATCGTCAAATGTAATGAATTTATCTCCACTCTTCTTTGTATCCGTACTCTTAACTGCTCCTGCAAAGGAAGCATTTTCTTCTACCTGATCTACAGACAGAAGATTAAGCTGCGGAATATCGATAGACGCTGTCTTCGCTGTTCCATCCTTGCGTTCAATCTTTGTAATCTCCCATGTAAGATCATTGTCTTTCACGCTGATCTCAACAGTCATGTTCATATCGATGTTTGCTTCTTCGTTTTTGAGAGACATTTCATAGGAAGCTTTTGATCCTTCGATCTTAGCATTCACTTCAGGAACAATCTCCGTCTTGTTAATTAAGACTGTATTCATTTTTGCAAGATCTGTTTCATTTCCACGGAAGTAAACGTCTTCTTTGCCTTTTACTTCATATCTTGCAACAACCGGGAAGTTCGGTCCTACATACACTTTCATGTAATCAGACTCGATTAATTTGTAATTCTTAAGATCGATCGGTGCTTTCTGAGAAAGTGTAAAGTCAAATACATTCTCTCCCTGATCTGCATCCTGAACTTCAACCTCTTGCGTCACTGCTTCATATCCCGGGCAGCTTACTGCAACTGTATAAGTTCCGACTTCAACATCTGCGAGCTGATAAGCTCCGTTATCATCTGTCTTTGCTGATTTAGAACCGAAACGAACGGTTGCTCCTTTCAATGCTGCTCCGCCGTCTTTTGCTGTTACAGTTCCTGAAACAGCTGCAAGGTTAATGTATTCTGATGACTGTGACTGTCCTGTTCTGTCTTTTGCAAATGCCCATGTATCTTCCATACATGCTGTTTCATTCACTTTTGCATCCGCGAATTTCAAAGACTGGTTTGCTGTTTTCACCATCACACCAGGATTTCCTTTTCCTGAGTTTGTTTCCAGCCAGTTTCCAACATTCTGATTGTTTGTTGCCCCGCTGATTCCATTTACTGTAACTGTCAGCGTTTCCCTGCTCATCGTAACGCTGAATGTCATCTCTTTTCCGTTTTCCGGAGTCTCGAAATCACCGTTCAAGCTTCCATATGAACCCGCTCCGTTCTGCCAGTACCATTTGGAAGATGAATCGTATCCGATATACAGGAAATCAGTATCATTTACATAAGAATAGAAGAAACCGAAGTTTCCGCTGTTGATCGGTGTAAATGACAAGCTGAATACATCTGCCGGCTTGATCGTACGGTCTTTGTCAAGAAGAAGCGCCGGTCCTGTTGCTCCTGAATAGCTATGTCCTCCGCCATTCTGAGAACCTGTCTGGATCGTGATCCATTTACGTCCTGCCGGAACTACTTCCTCGTACTGCGCCGCCGGATCCCATGTCTGACCTGCAAGATTATCCTTATACACTTTCCATGTATTCAGATCCTCCGGTGTCTCTCCTACAACAACATCATTGAAATAAACGTCTGTATATGCAGTTCCAAACGTCGCGCCGCCGACACCAACTTTACCTGCTTTGTCTTTGAGAGCGACAAAGTTCGCCTCTGTTATAGTTGCCTTTGTTCCGTTCACGTCTACTACAAGACCAGTGTCTGTATAGCTTAACTTAATTTCTGCCAACTGACCTTTTTCCAGTCTTGGAAGTGCAAGCGTGTCGTTCTGCCAAGCCTCATTTCCGTCTTTTTTGTACTGCCATTTCCAGCTTCCAACATCATACATCAGGAAAGCCCAGTTATTGTCATCTGCATACTTTGTGACAATACGAAGTCTTGTTTTATCCACATCACTGTTAATACGCAGCTTCAAACTATACGCCTGATTCGTATAATCAGCGTTATTTGATAAAACAAACGCTTCCGGTGTGGCGCTTCCAAAATGCCCGTTTGCATTACCGCTTCCGGATGTCAGACGACCCATCGTAACCGGTTCTGCCTTAACAGACAATGCCGGAGCTGCGCCAAGTACGGTTGTCACTACCATCACAAGCATGAGAAAGGTGGCAGTTACTTTGTTCCACATCTTTTTCATAGTCCTCTTTTTCCTTTCTTATATTTTTTAATATTAGCTCCTTCAGGACATAGAAAGAGCATCCTATCCTATATATAATATACCTTTCACTTTTTTCGGTATTTGCACTTTTTATTTTTCCGCTTGTGTTTTTGTTTGTTTTCGCAGTTTATGTAGAATTAACATTCTTATTTTTATAAAAATTGCACAATTATCATTATTCTAATTTGTAACTATATACCATATCCTCTTACTTCATACCAACTATAAATAAAGATTGCCAAGTAATCATTCTGCTCTTTCAAGCGCTCACCCCATCGGAAGGTTTATCTTACACAGGAACATAATTTCCCAATATAATAAAAGAAGTTTTCGACGATAATACCGCCGAAAACTTCTTAATATTAATGTCCGCAATGGCCGCCGCAAGAATCGTGATCTGATCCATGTCCGCCGCAATTTCCATGTTCTTCATGATGCCCTTCTCCATGATGGTCGCATTTTACATCCGGGTTATAATCAAGAGTTCCTTCGATCAATGCCTGCACTGCTGCGTCTGCAGATCCCGATACACCGCCATATAATTTTATTCCCGCCTGCGCAAGAGCATTTTGTGCTCCGGCTCCAATACCGCCGCAGATAAGCACTTCCACGTTCCTTTCCTGCAAAAATCCTGCCAGCGCGCCATGTCCGCTTCCATCCGTATCAACAACTTCTGAAGATTTCACTTCTTTTCCTTCTACTTCATACAGCTTAAATGCCTCCGAATGTCCGAAATGCTGAAACACCTCTCCGTTTTCATAAGTTACTGCTACTTTCACTTTATTTGTCCTCCTATTTATATTCTTTATTCAATTTTCTTTTATAATAGCGTTTCTCCGCAAAGAATCTTATCGATATCTTCCATCTCTGTTTCGTTTATGAGAAGTCCCATTTTCCTCACGCTTCATCCGACTGTTTTTTACATGAACATTCTCTCTCCGATTGTTTTGCATCTGCGCAGATCTGCCTCCGGCATGCTCCGTATTCTCCCGTCTTCGCATTGCCTGTCTGCGCTTTCTTGCAAGGACTCTTGCACGCCTCCGCTTTGCCTGTCTATATTTCAGCAGACCAAAAAGAATCGCAAACAAAACGGCAATCACCGATACACCCGCTATCAGCAGCTTCGCCGGCATCGACAGAACGATTTTACCGTTCTCTTTATCTGTATCTTTTTTCTCCGGGTTTTTCACTTCCGGTTTGATATTATATCCTGTTTCTTTCTTAATATAATCTGCAGTCAGTTTCACTTCGACACTTCCTACATTTTGTCCCTTATATAAATATGTGAGTTTTCCTGAAGCGCTTCGTTTATCTGTAATATCAATCTTATGATCAAGAACTGAAAGATCAATTCCTGCCGGGAGAACGACATATGGATCTTGTTCTTTAAAGGAACTAACCCCTTCCGGCTTCTTTCCGTTAAGCGAAACTTTAGAAAAATTGCCGTACACATAATCAAACATCCCCCTCGTATCCACATACACATCGCCCTGATCTTCCAAAACAACTGCCACTAACTGCATGTCGCCATTATCAGCCATCGTCACAAGCGTTGTCTTCGCCTGATCCGTATACCCGGTTTTACCTCCTGTACAATAATCATAAGAATACCGCGCCCCCTTCCAAAGCATCTTATGATTCTGCTGAAACGTCCGGGATTCATTTACAAGATTTGTCGGTCCGATCGTATAATTCAAAGTCTGAGTCACTTTCCGGAACTCTTCAAACTGATAGACCGCTGCTCCGATCAGCGCCATATCATGTGCCGTTGTATAATGATTTTCATCATGAAGTCCGTTTGCATTTGTCCAATGCGATCCGGTACAGCCAAGCTCTGTACATTTTTCGTTCATTTTTTGAATAAATGTATCGAATCCGCCGCCCATTTTCTTACCGACACTTTCAGCGATTGCATAAGACACTTCATTTGCAGATGCAAGCAGCATTCCATACAAAGCATCATTCATACTCAAGATCTCACCCGGGGTCATTCCGATACTCGCATCCCCATATTCCAAAAATGAAACACTGTCTTCTGAAAAGTAAACCTCATCATTAAGGCTTGAATTTTCCAATGCAACAAGAGCAGTCAGCAATTTCGTAATACTTGCCGGATAATGTTTATCGTCCATCTTCTTTCCATACAAAATTGCTCCGCTGTTCATTTCCATAACGATCGCCGAATTCGCATACACCTGCGGTCCTTGGGGCCATTTTTCCAAAAGATTCGTCTCAGGAACTGCATCGTACGCCGCCTGTTTCTGCGCTGCCAACTGTTCCTGTACCTGTTCTGCCGTAAGCGGCTCTTCTGCATGTACTGAATTGTTCGGAGCAAACGCAGTTCCGATCACAGTTATCGCCGCCAGCACAGCCGCACAGATTCGGTTTCTATATTCCCTCATATAACCCTCCACATTGATATAACCTGTCCGGTTATCTTTCTGCAACTATTAATTATACCGATTTCTGCGCCTTTTTACAAGTTTTAGATTTCCGCTGCAGCATGGCTCATAAAACCTCATGAATCACCGAAAGTTCCAAAAGGCACATTCCGGGATTGTAAGCGGTCGCCATTGCAAAAAAAGAGCAAACCAGCTTTCCTTTGGTTCGCCCTTTCTCACAATCAGTAAACAGATTTAATAATTTTCTGCAAGTATCTCAAAATAACTTCTCGGATGTGCACAAGTCGGACAAATCTCCGGCGCAGCCGTTCCAACTACAATATGTCCGCAGTTTCTGCATTCCCAAACTTTTACTTCACTTTTCTCAAATACAGTCATTGTCTCCACATTTTTCAGAAGCGCTCTGTATCTTTCTTCATGATGTTTCTCGACTGCTGCTACGAGACGGAATTTTTGAGCCAACTCCGGAAATCCTTCTTTTTCAGCAGTTTCAGCAAATCCGGCATACATATCCGTCCACTCATAATTCTCTCCCTCTGCCGCCGCCTGCAGATTCGCCGCAGTATCTCCGATCCCATTCAGTTCCCTAAACCACATTTTCGCATGTTCTTTCTCGTTATCTGCTGTTTTTTGGAACAAAGCTGCAATTTGTTCATATCCTTCCTTCTTCGCAACAGAAGCAAAATAAGTATATTTGTTGCGAGCCTCTGACTCTCCTGAAAAAGCGTTTCTTAAGTTTTTCTCTGTCTCTGTCCCTTCATATTTGTTGCCCATACTACTTGCCTTTTCTGCCCTTCTCACAAACGACAGCCTTTCTTTTTGTTTTTTATTATAACACAAATGACGAATCTTAAACAATTCATTTTTCTTGTCAGAACATGATTGTTACTGTCAAGTAATCGTTGGCAACTTTCTTTTTGATTTATCTTTTTGTTGAA
>NZ_JAPJQP010000036.1:0-4384 GCF_030825015.1 Mediterraneibacter sp.
TCCTCAGACCGACGAAACTGCCGGCGTCTTTCACAGAAAGAATTTCTGTGAGTGGGGTTATCATAACACAGCTATGAATTTCTGACAATGACATTTTTTTACATTTTAAAAAGTATTAATTTTCAAAATGAGAAAAACAATGTGAAAATTGTGTTAAGAAAATGCAAAGATATTGTTGTTTTTTGACGCTGATAATGGTATCGTAAATATGCAGGGCTGCATGTTTTGCGGTGCTGCATAAATTATGTGAAAAAAGTGAATGAGAAAACTCTTATAATTACGGAGGAAAGAGCAAAATTATGAATTATGCATCTATTATCATCCCGTTTGTAGGCGGACTGGGAATGTTTATCTACGGAATGCAGATTATGGCACAAGGTCTGGAGAATGCTGCAGGCAGCAGGATGAAGACGTTATTGGAAGCGCTGACAAAAAATAAACTTTTCGGAGTGCTGCTCGGTGCGTTTATTACGGCGGTGATTCAAAGTTCATCGGCGACTACAGTTATGGTTGTCGGATTTGTGAATGCGGGAATTATGAATCTTTCTCAGGCAATGGGCGTTATCATGGGAGCGAATATCGGGACAACAGTAACAGGCTGGCTTGTTTCCAGTGTGGAATGGGCAAAGTTTTTAAGTCCGGCAAATCTAGCTCCGATCGCGATCATTATCGGTGTGATCATTATGCTCACCGGGAAGAGACGTTCCTCAAAAGATATTTCAAGTATTATTGTAGGGTTCGGTATTCTTTTTGTCGGAATTACAACGATGTCCTCTGCGGTAGCTCCGCTTCAGGAATCCGAAGCGTTCTGCAGTATTTTTGTGAAGCTTGGACATAATCCGATTCTTGGAATCTTAGCAGGTGCGCTGGTAACGGCAATTATTCAAAGTTCTTCCGCATCTGTAGGTATTTTGCAAAGTCTTGCTGCGGCAGGACTGGTACCGTTTAACGCGGCGGTATATATTATCATGGGACAGAATATCGGAACATGTGTGACGGCGATCATGTCAAGCATCGGAGCGAAGAAAACGGCGAAGACAGCAGCGATCATGCATCTTCTGTTTAATATTATCGGAACGATTATATTCAGTATTGCGGCCATTTTCTTCTTCAAAGTGATGAACCCGGGAATGGGTGCGGGCATGATCACGCAGACAGAGATCAGTACGGTTCATACAATCTTTAATGTCGGAACGACATTGCTGCTCTTCCCTGTGTCTGACTGGATCATTAAGCTTGCAAGAAAGATTCAGAAAGAGGAAGATGAGGCAGTGGATGAAAGCGGTGTCCTTCTTGATGAAAGGATGTTGGAAACTCCGAGTATTGCTTTGCAGTCAGTAGTAAGCGAGGTGTGCCGGATGGGAAATGTTGTAAAAGGAACGATGGATAAGACTCGTCAGGTTCTGTTTACTCAAGATCAGGAAACGATCAATGAGATCCGGGAAGAAGAGAGTATTGCGGACCGACTTTGCAAAGGAATTACCGATTATCTTATCCGCATCAGCTCACTGGCGATCAATGAAAAAGAACATCAGCATGTGGCAAGTCTTCTTCAGATTGTTTCAGACATTGAGCGGATCAGTGATTATTGTGAAAATATTTCAGAGTATGCAGAAAGTCTTGAGAATCAGAAGAAGCAGTTTTCGGGTATCGGTTCTGCGGAAATGAAAGAAATGCTGGAAGTGTGCGCTGATAGTTTCTCTTACGCAGTACAGGCGTTTGAGGAGAACAGCACAGAGAAAGCAATGCAGGTTATTGAGAAAGAAAGACGGGCAGACGAACTGGAGATCCGTCTGAGAGCAGATCATATGCAGCGCCTTGCAAATAAACAGTGCAATACAGAAGCTGGAATTGTATTTTTGGATGCGCTTGTCGGACTGGAAAGAATTTCCGATCATTCAAGAAATATTGCAGAAGAGGTGCTGGCGGCAGCAAAATAAAACAGAATACAGAATCATTTCGTTACTTCTCTTTCTTGTCCGGCTGTATGGCAGTGATAAAAACTGCCGTACAGCCGGATTGTTTTTTGAGGAAAATATGAAAAATGAGAAGGTAAAAACGATATGGAAAAAGAAGGGAATACTCCCTTAAATAACAAAAAAGATAAAAAAATGAGCAAATAAAATAAAAAAATCGCATTTAATTACTTGACATTTTATGTGGAACGGTGTTACTATAATCCACAAATTTTTTGTGTATAGACTTAAAAGCTACGCAGTCATCAAAGGAGGATGTGAAACAATGTGTGGAATTGTAGGATTCATCGGAGAACAGCCGGCAGCGCCGATCTTGCTGGAAGGACTTTCGAAATTGGAATACAGAGGATATGACTCCGCCGGGATCGCAGTGAGAAACGAGAAGACCGATAAGATCGCGGTGGTCAAGGCAAAAGGACGGCTGAAGATCCTTGCAGAGAAGACGGACAACGGCAAAAGTGTGCGCGGTACATGCGGAATCGGACATACACGTTGGGCAACCCATGGCGAGCCGTCCGAGAACAATGCACATCCTCACTGTACGGATGATAAATCCGTTGTTCTTGTGCATAACGGTATTATCGAAAATTATCAGGAATTAAAAGGGAAACTTCTAAAAGCAGGATATACATTTTATTCGCAGACAGATACGGAGATTGCGGTAAAACTTGTGGATTATTATTATAAAAAAACAGGAACGCCTCTTGAAGCGCTTACAAGAGCGATGCTGCGTATGAGGGGTTCCTATGCCTTTGGCGTAATGTTCCGTGATTATCCGGGAAAGTTGTTCGCAGCAAGAAAAGACAGTCCGCTGATCATAGGAAAGAGTAAGAAAGGCTGTCTGATCGCGTCAGACGTTCCGGCGATTTTGGATCGCACAAGAAACGTATACTATATCGGCAATCTCGAAGTGGCGGAAATGACTTCGGATGAAGTGCATTTTTATAATATTGATCGAGAAGAGATCCAAAAAGAAATGGTTGAGATCAAATGGGATGCCGAATCGGCTGAAAAAGGTGGATATGAGCATTTTATGTTAAAAGAGATCCATGAACAGCCAAAAGCAGTTCAAGATACTCTCGGCGCTTATGTAAAAGAAGGGACGGTTGATTTTTCAGAAGCAGGTCTGACAGATGAAGAATTGAAGAATCTTGAACGGATTTATATTGTGGCATGCGGATCGGCATATCATGTCGGAGTTGTCGGGAAGTATGTACTGGAAGATCTGGCGGGGATTCCGGTGGAAGTAGATCTTGCGTCCGAATTCCGCTATAGGAATCCGATCCTTGTACCGAATTCTATCGTTGTTATTGTATCTCAGTCAGGGGAGACGGCAGACAGCCTTGCGGCGCTTCGGCTTGCAAAGGAAAAAGGGATTCCGGTTATGGGGATTGTGAATGTGGTCGGTTCAAGTATTGCGAGAGAAAGCGATCATGTGTTGTATACTTATGCAGGACCGGAGATCTCTGTCGCCACGACAAAAGCATACAGTACACAGCTGATCGCAATGTATCTTCTTGCGGTGCAGACTGCAAAAGTAAAAGGCAGAATTGATGAGAAGCGATATGGCGCATTGATCAAAGAAATGGAAAGCCTCCCTGAAAAAATTCAAAAAACACTTGATGACAAAGAAAGAATTCAATGGTTTGCAAGCAAATACGCCAATGCAAAAGATGTGTTTTTCATCGGGCGCGGTATTGATTACGCGATCAGTCTGGAAGGCAGTCTTAAGATGAAAGAGATCAGCTATATTCATTCGGAAGCTTACGCCGCAGGGGAATTGAAACACGGAACGATCAGTCTGATTGAAGAAGGTATTTTGGTAGTAGGTGTGTTGACGCAGAATGATCTGTTTGAAAAGACATTGAGCAATATGGTCGAAGTAAAGAGCAGGGGAGCGTATTTGATGGGATTGACAACTTATGGGAACTACAGCATCGAAGATACGGCGGATTTCTCTGTTTATGTACCGAAGACGGAAACTTATTTTGCGACAAGTCTCGCAATCGTACCGCTTCAGCTTATGGGGTATTATGTCAGCGTAGCGAAAGGATTGGACGTAGATAAGCCGCGTAATCTGGCAAAATCTGTCACAGTGGAATAATAAGAAACAATAAAAATAGAAACTCCTGTTAGAAAGAGTTTCCATTTCTGACAATAGTTTCTATTTTTAATACGATTTTTTGTGATATACAATAGAAAATATATACAGTTTGTATTTAAAAATATACATTTTGAAGAATTGACAATGTACCTGTTATAGACTATTATAAAAGCCGTATAGCGAAACAGCAGTTTGTTTACAATTACAGGGGGCGTGTGGACTTGACAAATATGAATTTAAAGCACATACTTTTGACAGACAGACAGACAGACAGACAGACAGACAGACAGACAGACAGACAGAC
>NZ_JAPJQP010000037.1:0-4150 GCF_030825015.1 Mediterraneibacter sp.
ATCCCATAATGGGCTTCGCCATTTCTACTTGTGTCATCCATAAAAAACTGCTCTGTGCCATGCAATAATGCTTCTTTTGTAAATCCTGATCCGCTATCCTCCACAATGAATGTCAGCCGGCCATCCTGCTCCTTTGCGTCAATATAAATGATTCCATTTTCTTTTGTATGCTCCACTGCATTCTGAATCACATTCATTACGGCTCGGAACATTGGATCATAAGCAATCGTTACCTTTTTATCACTTTGTTCCGCCTTCCAATCTATCTTCTGGTGATAGATTTCTACCAGTCCGAGTGCCTGTTCCTTTATATCTGCGAAAAAATCTTCTAACCTCACCGTTGTATAGGTAACATCACTGCAATTCCATGATTTTGTGACATCTATCAACTGTTTTACATAACTTTGTATCTGTGTTGTGCCGTTCAAAACATAAGTGATATTTTTCTTCTGTTCTGTGGTCAGTTCAGTCTCTGAAAGTAGTTCTGCATTTCCCCGTACAATCGTAAGAGGTGTTTTAATATCATGCGCCAAAGCAGACATCTGTTGTTTCTTTTCCTGCTCTGTTTTCCACTGCTTTTCTAAAGATTCTCGCAATGCATCTCGCATATCATCGATTGCCGATAAACAGTCATCAAACTCTTTGATACCGGAACAGGATGTCTCATATTCCAGATTTTGATCCTTTATTTGTCCGATTGCGTCTAATACAGGCTGCATCTGCTTTTTGATTCTTTTTCCAAAACGTATGGACGGAATGATGATAATCGCTACCGCTCCAATCACAGACATAATAATCATCACATTCTGTGGTCCTATAAAATGCTCCCTCAAAAAAGCTGAATGATATTGAGGTGTCAGGCGATATTGCAATACAACATATTCATTTTCCCTTACAATTACTTTATAAAAATATTTCCCGGATGCGTTTCCGTACTTTGCAACATTCCATGCTATCTGTTCGTATTGTTCTGACAGATCTCCACCTATTTTCTCTCCATTCTCTGAAAAGATTACATAATCACAAAGTGCGGGAATCATCTCAGCAGTCACTTTATCTGCACGTAGAATCGTATCATATGCTTCATTAATCTTTTGCTCTGCATAATTTGCCGGATAAATACAGCCCACACTAATCAAAAGGTACAGCAGCAGATAAGCAACAATCACCAAACCAACTAATGATCCAAGCATGACCAGTACATATCTCATAAAAATCCTGCTGAGTGCATTGCTTCTCTTTACTCTTCCCATTTATATCCAATCCCCCAGACTGTTTTTATCGGTGTATAATCATAATCCGCAA
This sequence comes from Mediterraneibacter sp., assembly GCF_030825015.1. Taxonomy (NCBI): domain Bacteria; kingdom Bacillati; phylum Bacillota; class Clostridia; order Lachnospirales; family Lachnospiraceae; genus Mediterraneibacter; species Mediterraneibacter sp. The sequence continues at coordinate 1,306 of NZ_JAPJQP010000037.1, forward strand.
ATTTTGCTCTTATATTTTTGATATGCGTGATTATAGTACTGTCATTACTCTCATTGTCAAAGCCAAAGACCGCTTCCAATATCTGTTCCTTCGAGAAAACCTGTCCTCTGTTTTTAGCCAGAAATTCACAGATTTCGTACTCCGCTTTCGTAAGAGGAAGTTCCTTATCATCAACCAATAGTTTCTTTTGAGATATTTGAATACAGACCCTCCCCAAAACCATCCGGACAGAATGTTCCCTGTGCTCTCTTCTAAGATGTGCATTGATCCTTGCCCGAAGTTCCATCACTCCAAATGGCTTTGAAATATAATCATCTGCTCCTAAAGAAAGTCCGTTTACCAGACTGTTTTCCTCCGTTTTTGCCGTAAGAAACAAAATCGGACAATCCACAAGTGCCCTGATTCTTTTGCATAATTCGAAGCCATCAATTCCAGGCATCATAATGTCCAGTAAAATCAGGTCATAACGATGTAATTCTTCCATATTAAGTTTCAGCGGATTACTTACTTTGGTAACCAGATGTCCATCCTTATTCAAAATGCTTTCTATCATTTCCAGAATTGCCGGTTCATCATCAACTGCCAGTATTTTTGCCATAGTTTCCCTCGATTCTATTCCGATATTCTGTTTCCTTCCCAGTGGTTTACCCACCAAAAATAGTATACCATACTAATCCCTGTAAATATTAAGCAACCTGGTATGAATGACAACCATTCACCTACACTAGTTTCTCCCAATACAGATTGCAGATAAGTATATGGTACTCTACCCGTCCAGCAGACAAATACATATTTCCACACATAATCTCCAAGTCCGGTAAGCATCAATGCACTAATTAGTCCTGATATAATCCCTGCTCCAATGGATACCCCTTTTCCAAACTGAAAAGCCAGAATCAGCTGCCACAGATAAAGTGGAACACTGCTTCCCCACAGCAGCAATGCTGCAAATATACATCCTTTCATGATTTCGATATCGCTTGATGCGATTCTTCCAAATCCAATTCCGAATATGATTGCTGTCAATAGGATAGAGCACAGACACAAAACCAGTAGCATCAACAGTTTCGATAAAAATGCTGCATGTTTATCCGGTAAAGATAACAGATTTTGAAAATCACCTGCATTTTGTTCCTGTTCCATCACACTTGCTGTAAAAATTCCAATAAGTACCGGAAGTCCTGCTCCTATTGCCTGATAAAATGCAATCACTTTCATATTTTCATTCCATGGTGAAAAAAAGTAATATATTAAAAATATAACGCTGGTTATAATCGGAATCAGTAAGTGTGCCAGAATCACAGATGTTCCTTTCATCTTTCGCAAGTCTGCATTAAGAGATCTTCCAATCATCTTATTTCACCTCTCTTCTCTCAAACCATTTCAAAAACAGAACCGTTACAAAAACAAACCAGATGATTGAGAGACACATTCCCGGAACAATGACTCCCGTATCCAAAAGAGGATTCCCTGCTTCTGCGGCAAGTCCATTTGGTAAAACATGAAGCAACGGGCACATCATTCGCATAGGGATTGCAGAAACAAGTACATACCAGATTCTGGTTTGTGATATTAGCACACCGCTGACGGTAATAAATAGGCAGACGAACAGGTTTACAATCATTCCAAATCGTTCACTTAAAAATAAAGCTACCGGAATCTCCCATAACTCAGAAACCGTCAGAAACAATACTGCAATCAACGCTCCTTTCACTGGAACATGTGTCGTTAGAAGAAAGCCTCCAAGCGTTGCTCCTGCAAACACAATCACATTAGAAAACAAAATCATGTACCCAATATAAATAATTTTCCCCAGCAACAATTTTCTTCTGTCTGTGGGAATAGTCATTAAATGATAGTATTTTATCTTTTTCTCCTGCGCCACAGAAAGATAACAAAATAGAGCAATCATCCCCGGCAGCAAAAGTGTATACCACCAGTTCCAAACACTTTCTGCATAAGCATTTGTCATCCCAAGAGTAAATATAAATGCCATGACAAATGTAAGAAGAGGAAATCCCCAGATAAACTTTTTTCGCATGGTTCTTTTGGCTTTTTGATGTTCTGCTTTTATAATATTAACCATGGATTTCACCTGCTTTCTGGTTTTTTCTTACCACATTCATAAACAAATCTTCAAGATTATCTCCCTGCTTTAATGCTCCTTCGTATCCTAAGATTCCACCTGAAATAATCCCGACTTTATCTGCAAGTAACTGTACCTCTGAGAGAATATGACTGGAGAGAATTACAGTGATTCCCTGTTCCGGAAAAGACCGGATCAGCTCTCGTAATTCCTCGATGCCTATTGGATCTAATCCATTCGTAGGTTCATCCAATATCAAAAGTTCCGGTTCTCCAAGCAATGCCATTGCAATGCCTAGTCTTTGCTTCATCCCCAAAGAAAACTGTCCTGCTTTCTTCTTTCCGGTGTTTGTAAGTGATACACTCTGCAAAACCTCATCAATTCTGTTTTCATCTGTACCAAGCAATAATTGTCTTACCTTCAAATTCTCTCTGGCGGAAAGATTTTCATAAATAGGCGGATTTTCAATTAACGCTCCTATTTTTGATAAATCTTTCCTATCCAAAAGTTTTCCATCAAAGTAAATCTTTCCTGCAGTTGGTTTCATCATACCGGTCAGCATTTTCAATGTGGTAGATTTACCAGCGCCATTCGGTCCAAGCAGTCCATAAATCTGTCCCTTTTCGATATTAAGTGAAACATTATTTACCGCTTTCTGCTTTCTAAAATATTTACATAAATTTTGTGTCTGCAACATCATTTCCATCTTTACTATCCTTCCTTCCATATTTCATTTCTTACTGAAATATAACCTAACAG
>NZ_JAPJQP010000019.1:0-33600 GCF_030825015.1 Mediterraneibacter sp.
TAAAGATGCAGTAATAATCAGAGGTCTGTGGATAAAACTGCGGAAACTCAAGAAAAGAAAAAGATTGTAAAAAAGAAAAAGCTCCTTTATAATATAGAGTTAGCGTTGATATTTGTTGAAATCTTTTTTTAGAGGATGAGCGGGAAAAGCAACAAGCGACAGTTTGTATGATGATGGAGAAAATGTATGGGAATTCCGGTAAAACTTGAAGTATTTGAGGGTCCGCTGGACCTTCTGCTTCATTTGATCGATAAAAACAAAATAGATATTTATGATATTCCAATCGTGGAAATTACGAATCAATATATGGAATATATCAGAAATATGCAAAAAGAAGATTTAAATATTATGAGTGAGTTCCTTGTTATGGCAGCTACTCTTCTCGATATAAAATGTCGCATGCTGCTTCCGAAAGAAGAGACAGAGGATGGAGAGGAAGAGGATCCGAGACGTGAACTTGTGGAACAGCTCCTTCAATATAAAATGTATAAATACATGGCGTATGAATTGAAGGACAGACAGACGGATGCGGATCGGATCCTCTATAAAAATCCTACGATACCGGAGGAAGTAAGAGAGTATGCAGAACCGGTTAATTTGGATGAACTGCTTGGTGATCTGACTTTAACGAAGTTAAATGCAATCTTTAAAGAAGTTATGAAAAGGCAGGTCGATAAGATCGATCCTGTCCGCAGTAAGTTTGGAAAAATAGAAAAAGAAGAAGTGACCGTATCAGATAAATTTGTATATATACATGAATACATGCATACACATCATAGATTTTCTTTTAGGCAGCTTCTTGAAAAACAAAAAAGCAAAATGCATATTGTTGTTACATTTTTGGCGGTATTGGAAATGATGAAACTGGGAGAGATCCGCGTGGAGCAGGAAGAAACATGCGGAGAGATCATGATTGAAAAGGTGGGAGAAGCGGATGGAAATTGATAAACTTCAAGGAGCAGTTGAAGCAATCTTATTTACAATGGGAGATTCAGTTGAAATAAGCAAGCTGGCTCTTGCGATCGGACATGATGAAGAGACGACGAAAAAACTTGTTCGGAATATGATGGATCGGTATGAAGAAGAAAACAGAGGGATCCGTATTATTGAGCTGGAAGATTCTTTTCAGTTATGTACCAAAAAGGAAATGTATGAATATTTGATCAGAGTTGCAAAACAACCGAAGCGGTATGTGCTTACAGACGTACTTTTAGAGACGCTTTCAATCGTTGCCTATAAGCAGCCGGTGACGAAATTAGAGATAGAAAAGATCCGAGGTGTAAAATCGGATCATGCGGTAAATAAACTTGTAGAATATGGGTTGATTGAAGAGACCGGACGTTTAGATGCTCCGGGAAGACCTCTCTTATTTGGAACTACAGAGGAATTCCTTCGTCGTTTCAGCGTACAGTCATTGGATGACCTTCCTTCGTTAAATCCTGAACAGATTGAACATTTTAAAGAAGAGGCAGAAGATGAAGCGCAGTTGAAGCTGGATATTTAAAAGAAAACCGTGTTATATTAAAAACAGAACCCCGCAATCAGGAAATAGTATTTAAATCATGCGGAAAGGAAACAGTATAATTACGAAACAGAGTTAAATAGTCTTATCAATGAAAAAGAGGAGGCTGTACAGCCGTATCCGCATGCATAAGATCAGAAGTACATGCATATAGTTAGAGAGAAAAAGGAAGATAAAGGGATCTTATTATGCGGAGAAACACATATAAAATCAATACAAAAATACTGGCAGTATTACTGCTGTTTGGCATTTGTATTTCGGTTGTTTGGAACGAATTCTCAACGGAGAGTTTGGCAGAGGAAAGTGTAAAGAGTAAAAATCAAAAGATTGCTGAGATCAGACCTTCTGATCTGTACGCCCGTTCGGCGGTTTTAATGGACGCCGGGACAGGGCGTATTTTGTTTGCAAAAAAGAAGGATGCACAGATGCCGATGGCGAGTACAACAAAAATCATGACTTGTATTCTTGCTCTTGAAAATGGCAGTTTGTCTGAAAAAACAGAAGTCAGCAGCATCGCTTCTTCGCAGCCGGAAGTGAAATTAGGAATGACGACAGGACAGACGTTTTACTTAAAGGATCTTCTTTACTCTCTTATGCTGGAATCCCACAATGACTCCGCGGTGGCAGTGGCGGAGTGCGTCGCCGGAGATGTCTCTAAATTCGCTGATATGATGAATAAAAAGGCGGAAGAGCTTGGCTGCAGATCTACTTATTTTATTACGCCAAATGGATTAGATGGACAGGATGAAAAAGGAATTCACCATACAACTGCGGAAGACTTGGCTCGAATTATGAAATACTGCATTATGGAATCTCCGCAAAAAGAAAAGTTTTTGGAAATTACCGGAACAGATACATATACGTTTGCTGATTGCGAGGGGGAGAGAAACTATTCCTGCGTCAATCATAATGCGTTTTTGAAAATGATGGACGGCGCTTTAAGCGGGAAAACAGGATTTACGGCAGATGCCGGATACTGTTATGTAGGAGCGCTTAGAAAAGACGGAAAAACGCTGATTGTTTCTCTTCTTGCCTGCGGATGGCCAAACAATAAAGGTTACAAATGGTCGGACACAAGAAAACTGATGACATATGGACTGGAAAATTATTCTTATAAGGAGATCTCTCCGGTACAGATCGGGGAAAGAAAAACGATAAATGTGATAAACGGCTATATTGACGGATTTCCTGAGAAAGGAACTGTTTTGTTGGAGACGAAAGCTGTCGGAGAATCCAAAGAAATCTTAATTGGCGTAAATGATAAAGAAGAGATAGAACAGAAGCTGAAAAAAGGAGTGAAAGCTCCGATCAAGAAAGGAGAAGTTGTCGGGGAGGCGATTTATCGGATCAACGGAGAGAAGACAGCATCCTATAAATTAGTTTCCACAAAAACAGTAAAGGAACGTACGGTTGGAATTTGCCTGAAATATTTGTATAAAACTTTTTTGTTGTAAAAGAAAAATCAGAAATGTTAAAAAATATCAATAGAAATGATTAAATTCGCCACTGGTAAGAGCGGATATAATGTGGTAGTATGTGAATGATAAAAAAACGCAATATTATTGATATTATATAAGGAGAACAACGATGATGACAACGAGAGAAAATTGGAAAAAATATGAAAAAACTTATTTTATGCCTCCTACACCTTGCTATGACTGGGTGAAAAAAGATTGCATTGAAAAAGCGCCGATTTGGTGCAGCGTAGATCTTCGAGACGGAAATCAGGCATTGATCGAACCTATGAGTCTTGATGAAAAATTAGAATTTTTCCAGCTTCTCGTTGATGTTGGATTTAAAGTGATTGAAGTGGGATTTCCGGCAGCATCTGAAACGGAGTATCAATTTATCAGAGCATTGATCGAGCAGAAAATGATTCCTGATGATGTGACGATCCAGGTTCTTACTCAGGCGAGAGAACATATTATCAAAAGAACATTTGAGGCAGTAAAAGGAGCTCCCCATGCAATTATACATGTATACAATTCTACGTCCGTTGCTCAGAGAGAACAGGTTTTCAAAAAGAGTAAGGAAGAGATCAAACAGATTGCGATTGACGGGGCAACATTATTAAAAAAACTGGCAAAAGAAACTTCAGGAAACTTTACATTTGAATATAGTCCGGAAAGCTTTCAAGGAACAGAGGTTGACTATGCACTTGAAGTATGCAATGCAGTTTTGGATGTATGGAAACCGACGAAAAAGAATAAAGCGATCATCAACCTTCCGACAACGGTAGAAAATGCTATGCCTCATGTTTTTGCAAGCCAGGTAGAGTATTTTGATAAACATCTGCTTCACAGAGAGAATGTATTATTATCGTTACATCCTCATAATGACAGAGGATCGGGGATCAGTGACGCAGAACTTGGTATTTTAGCAGGAGCAGACAGAATTGAAGGTACATTGTTCGGAAACGGAGAACGTACGGGAAATGTTGATATCATTACATTGGCGATGAATATGTTTTCTCAAGGAGTTGATCCGAAATTAGATTTTTCAAATATGAGTGATATTTGCGAAGTATATGAGCGGGTAACTCGTATGCATGTATCTCCGCGTCAGCCTTACGCAGGAGAACTTGTATTTACTGCTTTTTCCGGCTCTCATCAAGATGCGATTGCAAAAGGAATGTCTTGGAGAGAAGAGAAAAATTGCGAAAAATGGGATGTTCCGTATTTGCCGATCGATCCGCAGGATGTTGGAAGAAGATACGATTCGGATGTGATAAGAATTAATAGCCAGTCAGGAAAAGGCGGCGTAAATTACATCTTAAAGCAGAGTTTCGGTATCAGTCTGCCGGAGAAGATGAAAGAGGAAGTCGGCTATCTTGTCAAAGATGTTTCCGACAAAGCGCATAAAGAACTCACCCCGGATTGGGTATATCATATTTTCGAAGATAACTATATTACTGCAAAGACAATCTTTACAGTTGACGAGTGTCATTTCAAACAGGAAAATGGTATGGTGGCTGATGCAGTGATCCACCATAATGGAAATGACCGGAGAATTGTCGGTGTAGGAAACGGTCGATTAGATGCGGTAAGCAATGCAATCAAACATTACTTTGATGTAGATTATCAGTTAGCTTTTTATGAAGAACATTCATTGACAAAAGGTTCTTCTTCAAGAGCGGTTGCCTATGTGGGAATTATATGTAATAAGAAAAAATATTGGGGAGTCGGTATCGATGCCGATATTATTAAAGCGTCAATCGAAGCGCTTGTTGTTGCTGTAAATAAATTAAGTGAGATTTCAGATGCCGGAAAAGATGAAAGGCTGTTAGAAATTACAAACTATATTTATGCAAATTATAAGAGTGTGACGCTGGAAGATCTCTCGGAGAAATTTTTCTTGTCAAAACCATATCTTTCAAAATATATTAAAGAAAAATCGGGAATGACATTCGGAGATATTTTAAAACAGATCCGTATGAAAAAAGCACGGGCAATGCTTAGAAGTGGAAATGCGACAGTAGAAAGCATTGCAGAAATGGTAGGATATCAAAATGTAGAACACTTCAATCGTGTGTTTAAAAAAATGTATAATATGACACCGGTTCAATATAGAAATAAAAAATAACATTTTGTTTTGTTCCTTATAAAACAATCAAGAAATCTTAATCTGCAAGAGAGGGCGCACATGGCGGCAGATTTTTGGAAAGTTTGCAAAAGGAAATAAAAAGTTTAAATCCCAATAAGAGCAAGGCTGAAAAACTTCCATTTGAAATGGAGGTTTTTCTTCTATATATATTTTGATGGATTATAAATTGTTTCAGAGAACAGAGATCGGCGGAGAAAGAATATGGAGATGAAAACAAGAACCGATCTTTGTGTAAAGTGTGGTATTTTAATAGAAGCTTTTCTGAGAAAACTACGAGAATCCGGGGTTTTAGAAGAATAAAAGGAACGTCTTGTGATAAGTTTTAATTGAAATCTCATAAATGTTAGTATATACTAAAATAGGCAGAAATTTTGGTTTATTTAAATAAATTTATTGATATGGAGGGCTAAAATATGAGCTACAATGCAACAGGAAACTCAGCAGGCAGACGAATTGCTACATTGCTTGATGAGGGAAGCTTTGTTGAGATCGGCGGCGCTGTTACTGCCAGAAGTACAGATTTCAACTTGCAGGAAAAAGAAACTCCGGCTGACGGTGTTATTACAGGATACGGTGTGATCGACGGGAATCTTGTATATGTATACAGTCAGGATGCCACGGTGCTCAACGGAGCGATCGGAGAGATGCATGCAAAGAAGATCGCGAATATCTATGATATGGCGATGAAGATGGGAGCTCCGGTTATCGGTTTGATTGATTGTGCCGGACTGAGACTTCAGGAGGCTACAGATGCGCTGGAAGCTTTCGGAAGCGTTTACTACAAGCAGGCAATGGCATCCGGAGTTGTACCGCAGATTGCAGCGATTTTCGGTATGTGCGGCGGCGGACTTGCAGTTGTTCCGGGGTTGGCGGATTTTACATTTATGGAAGAAAAAAGCGGAAAGCTTTTTGTAAATTCCCCGAACGCGCTTGCAGGCAATGAAATCTCAAGATGTGATACTTCCAGTGCGAAATATCAGAGTGAGACGGCAGGACTTGTTGACGGTATCGGAACAGAAGCGGATATTTTAAGCCAGATCCGTTCTTTGATCTGTATGATTCCGGCGAATAATGAAGACGATCTTTCCTATGAGGAATGTCTGGATGATCTGAACCGTATTTGCCCTGATATTGAAAATGGTGCAGAGGATCCTGCAATCGTTCTTTCACAGATCGCAGATGATCACATTTTTGCAGAAATGAAAAAAGATTATGCAAAAGAAATGGTAACGGGATTTATCCGTTTGAACGGTATGACGGTAGGAGCAGTTGCAAACCGTACAAAAGTATACGCGGAAGACGGAGCAGAAGCGGCTTCATTTGACTGTGCTCTTACAGTAGACGGATGTAAGAAAGCGGTTGATTTTGTAAATTTCTGTGATGCGTTTTCTATTCCGGTACTTACCTTGACAAATGTAGAAGGATTTTCGGCGTCAATCGAATCTGAAAAGGATATGGCGAGAGCAGTTGCAAGACTGACTTATACATTTGCAGATGCGACAGTTCCGAAAGTGAATGTAATTACAGGAAAGGCTTATGGAAGCGCTTATATTGCAATGAACAGCAAATCGATCGGCGCGGATATGGTATATGCGTGGGAGAATGCAAAGATCGGTATGATGGATGCTGATCTTGCGGCTCGTATTATGTACGAGACTGCGGATGCTCAGACACAAAAAGAAAAAGCGGCAGAATATGAGGAGCTTCAGTCCAGTCCGAAGTCAGCGGCGCGCAGAGGTTATGTAGACGCGATCATCGTTCCTGCTGATACGAGAAAATATGTGATCGGAGCATTTGAGATGCTGTTTACAAAGAGAGAGGATCGTCCGAATAAGAAACACGGTACGGTTTAGTGAGGTGAGGCGAAGTGAAGAAAAAAATCAGTTTATTAGGACTTATCCTCATTCTTGTTTTTAGTTTTTCGGGATGTGGAAAGTCTGATGATGCAATCGGATATGATCAGGCAGAGCTTGAGCAGTATGCCGATTTTATGGTTCAGAATTTCAGCATGATGGGAGAGGCGGATTTCCAGAACTTTTCTGATATGTCCGATCTTGAACTTAATCTGACATTGCTTCAGACCGGCGTTCCGGTTGCAGGAGAAGATTTCCTGAAAATGATCGAGTCATGGAACGCAGGGCAGGAAGAATGCGGCACATTTGTTGCTTTGAAGGACGGTTATACGATGGAAGAGACAAATGAAGGCGCTGTTCTGACTGCAGAAGCTGAATTTAAAGACAAAGACGGAACGGTTGAATTTGCTTTTGACCGGGAAGGAAATATAGAAAGCCTGACGATCGGGGCGCATTATAGTACGGCGGAGATCCTGAAAAAGGCAGGGCTTAATACAATCCTTGGAATGGGAACAGTATTTGTAGTATTGATTTTCATTTCGTTTATTATTTCGTTATTTAAGTTCATTCCAGAACTTGAAAAGAAATTTAAAAAAGGTGCGAAAGCAGAGACCGCAGATGAAAAACCGAAGGCGATTGCGACGCCGGTTGTGGAAGAGACAACGGATGTTTCTGCAGATACGGAACTTGCGGCTGTGATCGCAGCGGCAATCGCAGCGGCAGAAGGTACATCAACGGATGGATTTATTGTCCGTTCGATCAAGAGAAGAAAATCTAATAAATGGAATTAAGGAAAAGGAGATCAAAAAATGAAAAATTATACAATCACAGTAAACGGAAATGTATATGATGTAACAGTAGAAGAAAAAGGTGCAGGCGCAGCCCCGGCGGCAGCTCCAAAACCGGCTCCGGCTCCGGTTCCGAAAGCTGCTCCGGCTCCGGCGGCAAAAGCAGCAGGTGCAGGAAGTATTCAGGTAAAAGCAGGCGCGGCAGGAAAAGTATTCCAGATTCCGACAAGCGTAGGTCAGAGCGTTCAGGCAGGAGACACTGTGATCGTGATCGAAGCGATGAAGATGGAGATCCCGGTTGTTGCACCGGAAGCAGGAACAATCGCAAGCATTGATGTGGCTGTAGGAGATGCGATAGAATCAGGAGCAGTATTAGCTACATTAAATTAGTTACTAACGGAGGTTTTTAACAAATGGAATATATTTCAAATACACTGGGAAACCTCATTGAACAGACAGCGTTTATGAATCTTACGGTCGGAAACTTGATTATGATCGCTGTTGCGTGTGTGTTTCTCTATTTAGCAATCAGACACGGCTTTGAGCCGCTTCTGCTTGTGCCGATCGCTTTCGGTATGCTGCTTGTAAATATCTATCCTGATATTATGCTCCATGCCGAAGATTCAGCCAATGGTACAGGTGGATTACTTTATTACTTTTATGTTCTTGACGAATGGTCGATCCTTCCGTCTTTGATCTTTCTTGGAGTTGGAGCGATGACGGATTTTGGACCTTTGATCGCGAACCCGAAAAGCTTCCTTCTCGGAGCTGCGGCACAGTTTGGTATATTTGCGGCATATTTAGGCGCAATGGCGATGGGATTCTCGGATAAAGCAGCAGCGGCGATCTCCATTATCGGAGGAGCTGACGGACCGACTTCTATTTTCCTCGCCGGAAAATTACAGCAGACGGCTATCCTCGGACCGATTGCGGTGGCGGCATATTCTTATATGTCACTCGTTCCGATCATTCAGCCGCCGATCATGAAACTGCTCACAACAGAGAAAGAGCGTAAGATTAAGATGGAGCAGCTTCGTCCGGTATCAAAATTAGAGAGAATTCTTTTCCCGATCATCGTAACGATTGTTGTTTGTACGATTCTTCCGACAACTGCTCCTCTTGTAGGTATGCTGATGCTTGGAAACCTGTTTAAAGAATCAGGAGTTGTAAGACAGCTTACGGAAACAGCTTCAAATGCGCTCATGTATATCGTTGTAATTCTGCTCGGAACTTCTGTCGGAGCGACAACAAGTGCGGAAGCATTCCTGAACTGGGATACTTTGAAAATCGTTGCTCTCGGACTGATCGCGTTTGCGTTTGGTACCGCGGCGGGTGTGCTGTTTGGTAAAATAATGTGTTGGGCGACAAAGGGAAAAGTCAATCCGCTGATCGGATCTGCGGGTGTATCTGCCGTTCCTATGGCGGCTCGTGTTTCACAGAAAGTCGGAGCTGAGGCTGATCCGACGAACTTCTTGCTGATGCATGCGATGGGACCGAACGTGGCAGGTGTTATCGGTACTGCGGTTGCAGCCGGAACGTTTATGGCAATCTTTGGCGTTAAGTAATTGATGGAGGACAAATAAATGGCAGAAATTGAAAAAAAACCAGTTAAAATAGTAGAAACGATTCTGCGTGATGCGCATCAGTCACTGATCGCCACAAGAATGACGACAGATCAGATGCTTCCGATTATTGAAAAGATGGATCAGGTCGGATATCATGCAGTTGAATGTTGGGGAGGTGCAACGTTTGATGCGTCTTTACGTTTCCTGAAAGAAGATCCGTGGGAAAGACTTCGGAAATTCCGTGACGGGTTTAAAAATACAAAGCTTCAGATGCTGTTCCGCGGACAGAATATTCTCGGATATCGTCCGTATGCAGATGATGTAGTTGAATATTTCGTACAGAAATCCGCTGCAAACGGAATCGATATTATTCGTATTTTTGATTGTCTGAACGATATTAGAAATTTGCAGACAGCGGTGACAGCGGCAAATAAAGAAAAGGCTCATGCTCAGGTTGCAATGTCTTATACACTGGGAGATGCATATACGCTTGATTACTGGGTAGATCTTGCAAAAAGAATCGAAGATATGGGAGCAAATTCCATCTGCGTAAAAGATATGGCAGGACTGCTTGTCCCGTATGAAGCGACAGAGCTTGTTACTGCTTTGAAAGAAGCGGTAAGTATTCCGATTGAGATGCACACCCACTATACATCTGGAGTTGCTTCAATGACTTATTTAAAATCCGTAGAAGCAGGAGCTGATATCATTGATACTGCGATGTCTCCGTTTGCGCTTGGAACTTCTCAGCCGGCAACGGAAGTAATGGTAGAAACGTTTAAAGGAACACCGTATGATACAGGTTTGGATCAGAAATTGTTATCTGAGATTGCAGATTATTTCCGTCCGATCAGAGACGAAGCGCTTGAGAGCGGACTGCTCAATCCGAAGAACCTTGGTGTGAATATTAAGACTTTATTATATCAGGTTCCGGGAGGAATGCTTTCTAACCTGACATCTCAGTTAAAAGAGCAGGGAGCGGAAGATAAGTTCTATGATGTGCTTGAAGAAGTGCCGCGTGTCCGTAAAGACCTTGGTGAGCCGCCGCTTGTTACTCCGTCTTCTCAGATTGTGGGAACACAGGCTGTATTCAATGTCCTGATGGGCGAGAGATATAAAATGGCGACGAAAGAGACAAAGGATATTCTGGCAGGAAAATATGGTGCAACAGCAAAACCGGTTGACGCACAGCTTCAGCAGAAGATCTTAGGTGAGGATGCAGAGATCATTACATGCCGTCCGGCTGATTTGATCCCGAATGAGCTTGATACACTTCGAAAAGAATGTGAGCAGTGGATTCAGCAGGATGAAGACGTTCTTACTTACGCATTATTCCCGCAGGTTGCCGTTGATTTCTTTAAATACAGACAGGCACAGCAGACGAAAGTTGATGTTACAGTAGCAGATACTAAGAACGGAGCATATCCGGTATAATCAGAATGAATAACAGCAGGATCGAACGATTGAATTTATTCAGGAGATCGATCCTGTTTTATTTGTACTCTTTTTCGTTTAGTGGTATCATAAAAAGGAATTTTAAGGAGCAGGAGGCTTTGGATGAAATATTCAGGGAGCATTTCAGACAGAATTGCAGCTCTTAGATCTGAAATGAAGTTAAGAAAGATTAATCTGTATATCGTTTCATCAACGGATTATCATAACAGTGAATATATCGGAGATTATTTTAAAGAACGGCAGTATGTGACCGGATTCACAGGATCTGCCGGAACAGCGGTTTTCGCGGAAAATAAAGCGGGTCTTTGGACGGACGGCCGATATTTTATACAGGCGGAAAAAGAACTGCAGGGTAGTGGGATAGAACTTTTTAAAATGGGAGAGCCGGATTGCCCGAGCTTGGAAGACTTTGTGAGAAATGAACTGCCGGAAGGCGGAACGGTCGGTTTTGACGGTCGAACCGTTCAAGTAGAAAAGGGAAAAGAATTTGCGAAGATTGCCGAAGAGAAGAGGGGAAAGATATCTTGTCTTTCAGATCTTGTGGATTTTGTGTGGGAAGACAGACCAAAGCTTCCGTCGGGAAAAGCCTATGCTTTGGAAGAAGCCTATGCAGGGGAATCTGTATTATCTAAATTAGAAAGAGTCCGTAAGAAAATGTCAGAGGCCGGAGCAGATGTTCACCTTCTGTCAAGTCTTGACGATATTGCATGGCTTCTGAATATCAGAGGGAATGATATTCCTTGCTGTCCTCTTGTGCTGGCGCATTTGATGATGGATGAGGAACATGTTGAACTGTTTACAGAAGAGGCGAAATTTTCAGAAGAACTAAGACAAAAATTAGCAAAAAATAATGTCTTTTTAAGACCTTATACAGAACTGGAAGATGCAATCAGACAACTGAAAAACGTGAAAAAGAATTTATCCCAGAATACGAGAAAGCTTTTGATCGATCCGGAACGGATCAGTTATGCTGTTTATAAATTGATACCGGATACGGTTAAAGTTATTGAAGAAGAGAATCCGGAAATAAAAATGAAGTCGGTGAAAAATGATATTGAAGTGGAGCATATCAGGCAGGCTCATCTAAAAGATGCGGTGGCTCATACAAAATTTATGTACTGGCTGAAGAAAAATATCGGAAAGATTGAGATTACCGAGATTTCTGCTTCTGATCGTTTGGAAGCCTTCCGAAAAGAGCAGGACGGATATTTAGGACCGAGTTTTGAACCGATCAGCGCATATCATGAGCATGGAGCGATTGTTCACTACAGCGCGTCAGAAGAAAGCAATGTGCTTCTAAAGGAAGGGCATTTTCTTCTGACAGATACCGGAGGACACTATAAGGACGGATCGACGGATATTACAAGAACAGTGGCGCTTGGCGATGTGAGTCGTCAGGAAAAAGAAGATTTTACGCTTGTTCTAAGGGCGATGCTCCGTCTTATGAATGCAGTGTTTCTTGAAGGATGCAGTGGAGCGAATCTGGACTGTATTGCAAGAGAAGTGTTTTGGAAAGAACGGCTGAATTTTAATCACGGAACAGGTCACGGAGTAGGATATCTTTTGAATATTCATGAACCTCCCATCAATTTCAGATGGAGGGAAGGAAAAAATCCGGCTCCGGCGCTTGAAAAGAATATGGTAATTACAGATGAACCCGGAATTTACAGGGAAGGACTGCACGGAATCCGGATTGAAAATGAACTTCTCGTTGCAGAAGATGAACAGAATGAATTTGGGAAATTTCTGCATTTTGAACCGCTTACTTTTGTGCCTGTCGATCTTGACGCTGTACTTCCGGAAAAAATGAATGAAGAAGAAAAAAAGATGCTAAATGAGTATCATTATACTGTTTATGAGAAACTTGAGAAATATTTGGATGAAAAAGAGCGGATCTGGTTAAAAAAATACACAAGACCGATATAAATTTTGATGATCTGATGATCGGGCAATGACAGAAAAGAAAAAATAAGCTATAATCAGTCAGTAATAATGAAAAAAGTAGGAAACAAAAATGGGACAAAATGAAACAACGACAAATGAACTTTTACTGAGAATTAAAGAAAAATATAAAAAAATGAGTAAAGGACAGCGGCGCCTTGCAGATTATGTATGCAATGATTATGATAAGGCGGTCTTTTTGACGGCAGCAAAATTAGGCGAGATTGTCGGAGTGAGCGAGTCGACAGTCGTACGTTTTGCGACACAGCTCGGATATAAAGGATATCCGGGATTTCAAAAAGCGTTGGAAGAACTTGTTCGCAATAAGCTGAATTCGATTCAGAGGATGGAAGTGACATACGGTCGAATCAGCCAAAGTGAAATCTTAGAAACAGTCCTTCAGTCTGATATTGATAAAATCAAAATGACGCTTGCTGATATTGATCACAAAGCGTTTGATCTTGCTATAGACACACTTCTTAATGCGAGGAGGGTTTATGTGATCGGGATCAGAAGCTGTGCTCCGCTTGCATCGTTTTTGGGATTTTACTTAAATCTTGTCTGTGACAATGTGTCTGTTGTCGATGTAAACAGTTCAAGTGAAATATTTGAACAGCTGATCAGGATCAATGAAAAAGATGTTATCATAGGAATCAGTTTTCCGCGATATTCTATGCGTACGTTAAAAGCTTTGGAATTTGCAAGTAACCGCAAGGCGAAGGTGATCACTCTGACAGACAGTATCCATTCGCCGATGAATCTGTATTCGTCCTGTAACTTGATTGCCAGAAGTGATATGGCGTCGATCGTGGATTCGCTGGTAGCTCCTTTAAGTGTAGTAAATGCGCTTGTTGTAGCGCTTTGTATGAAAAAGCAGAGGGAAGTTGTCTCAACACTTGAAACGTTAGAAGAAATATGGGGAGAATATGAAGTATACAGCAGGGATGAATTGGATCCTATGAAACGTCCTTATTTCCCAGAGGAAACAGCAGGAGGAAAAAATGAGTAATGTGATCGTTATCGGCGGCGGCGCCGCTGGAATGATGGCTGCGGTATTTGCTGCCGGAAACGGACATCATGTTCGTATATACGAGAAAAATGACAGACTTGGAAGAAAGTTGTTTATAACCGGAAAAGGCCGATGTAATATTACAAATGCATCGGAAATCGAAGAATTTTTCCCGGCGGTAGTCAGCAATCCCAAATTTTTATACAGTGCATTTTACAGTTTTACGAATGAGCAGGTGATTGACTTTTTTGAAAAGCTTGGCGTAAAGACAAAGGTCGAACGAGGAAACAGAGTTTTCCCGGTTTCTGATCATTCATCAGATGTGATCGGAGCGCTTCAAAGAGAACTGCATCGTCTTGGTGTTCAGGTGTTTCTTTGCACTGAAGTGAAAAAAATGTCTGTGGAAGACGGGGAGATAAAAGGCGTTTTTCTTTCAGATCATACAAAAAAACAGAAGGAGGAGTTCGTTCCGGCAGATGCAGTGATCGTAGCGACCGGGGGTGTTTCTTATCCGAGTACAGGTTCCACCGGAGATGGGTTCCGTTTCGCAAAGGCATGTGGGCACAAGGTGACAGAATTGTTTCCTGCTCTGGTTCCGATGGAAGTAAAAGAATGGTATGCCAAAGAACTGCAAGGTCTGTCTCTTCGAAATGTTCGGATTTGGATAACAGATGGAAAGAAGCGATTATATGAGGAATTCGGAGAAATGCTGTTTACTCATTACGGTGTAACAGGTCCTGTTATTTTAAGCGCCAGCAGTGTGATCGGAAAGCGGCTGAAAGAAAAAGAACTTACTCTTCATATCGACCTGAAGCCGGCGCTGACAGAAGAACAGCTTGACAGAAGAGTGCTCAGGGAGTTTGAAACGAATCATAACCGGCAGTTTAAGAATGCGGTCGACAGTTTATTTCCGTCAAAATTGAAACCTGTTATGACAGAACTTTCGGAAATTGAGGAAGAAAAAAAGGTAAATGAGATTACGAAGGAAGAAAGAATGCGGTTTGTGCATCTAATCAAAGATTTTCAAATGACGCTTACCGGTCTGCGAAGCTACAGTGAAGCAATCATTACAAAAGGCGGAGTAAGTGTAAAAGAGATCTGCCCGGGTACAATGGAGTCAAAGATAGTAAAAAACTTGTTCTTTGCGGGAGAAGTGTTAGATCTTGACGCTGTTACAGGAGGTTATAACCTTCAGATCGCATGGTCTACGGCATATCTTGCAGGGATAAATGCCGGGGAAAAAGATGAATAAAAAGAAGACGAAAAAGAACAAAGATGAAAAGACGGCAAGAAGAAAGGAAGAGAAAAATGGGATATAATGTGGCGGTAGACGGTCCTGCAGGAGCGGGAAAAAGTACGATCGCAAAACTGGTTGCCAAAGAAAAAGGATATATATATGTAGATACAGGAGCTATGTACAGAGGCTTGGCAATTCATTTCTTAAAAAAAGGAATTTCAGCCGAAGACAAAGAAGCTGTGGCAAAGGCATGTAAAGATGCAGATGTAAGCATTGCGTATGAAGATGGCGTACAGCAGGTTTATTTAAACGGTGAAAACATTACAGACATGCTTCGTACAGAAGAAGTCGGAAATATGGCGTCCAAAACGTCGGCTATTCCGGCAGTGCGTGAAAAACTTTTGGAACTGCAGCGGACACTCGCAGCAGAAAAAGATGTGATCATGGACGGACGCGACATCGGAACGAACATTCTTCCTAATGCAGATGTAAAGATTTATTTGACAGCCAGTGTGGAAACAAGAGCAAAACGCAGATATGATGAACTTACCGAGAAAGGTGAGAACTGTGATTTTGAAGAGATCGCACGGGATATTCAGGAGAGGGATGCGCGAGATATGAACAGGGAGATTGCGCCGCTTAAAAAAGCAGACGATGCTGTTTTGGTGGACAGTTCCGACATGACGATTGAGGAAGTAGTGAATACGATATGCAGTCATTGCAAATAGGCAGATTTTTCATGAAAGATGAAGGGGACAGAGAATGAAAGTGATAAAGGCGAAAACTGCCGGTTTTTGTTTTGGTGTAAAAAGAGCGGTTGATACAGTGTACGAACAGGTCGATTCGGCGTGTGGAAAGATCTACACTTACGGTCCGATCATTCATAATGAAGAAGTGATCAAAGATATGCGGAATAAAGGCGTTATCGTACTTCGCTCAGAAGAGGAACTGGACAAAGTCGGTGAGGGTACGATTATTATCCGATCCCATGGTGTAGAAAAGCGGATCTATGATAAGATCGAACAAAAGGGGCTGCGGATCGTAGACGCAACATGCCCGTTTGTGAAGAAAATTCACAATATCGTGTCAGAAAAAAGCGCAGAGGGGGCTCACATTGTAATTATCGGTAACCCCGATCACCCTGAAGTTCAAGGGATAAAGGGGTGGGCGAAAGATCGTGTATCCGTAGTACAAAGCGCAGAAGACGCTTCTCATCTTGCGGTCGATCGAAATGAGAAGATATGTGTCGTTTCTCAGACGACATTTAATTACAATAAATTTAAAGATTTAGTTGAAATTATAATAAAAAAGAGTTATGATGTAAGTGTTTTAAATACAATCTGTAATGCTACAAAAGAGCGTCAGACTGAAGCTGAAAGCATTGCAGAGTCGGTGGATGCTATGATCGTTATTGGAGACAAACATAGTTCCAATACTCAGAAATTAGTTGAGATCTGCCGCAAAGCATGTGACAATACGTACTATATACAGACACTTGACGATTTGGATTTGAATCAATTAGGGTCAGTGGAAACAGTAGGTATTACAGCAGGGGCATCCACGCCCAACAATATAATTGAGGAGGTTCAAAATAATGTCAGAATTATCTTTTGAACAGATGTTAGACGAGTCATTTAAAACAATTCACAATGGAGAAGTAGTTGAGGGAACAGTAATCGACGTGAAACCGGAGGAGATCATCCTGAATATCGGTTACAAAGCAGACGGTATTATTACAAAGAATGAATATTCCAACGATCCGTCAGTCGATCTCACAAAAGTAGTGTCCGTAGGTGATACGATGACCGTTAAAGTTTTGAAAGTAAACGACGGAGAGGGTCAGGTTCTTCTTACATATAAGAGACTTGCAGCCGAGAAAGGAAACGAGAGACTGCGCGAAGCATTTGAAAACAAAGAAGTTCTTAAAGCTACAGTTACGCAGATCCTTGGAGGCGGTATTTGCGCTACAGTTGATGAAGTCAGAGTATTTATCCCGGCAAGTCTTGTATCTGATTCTTATGAGAAAGATCTCGGAAAATACGAAGGACAGGAAATTGAATTTGTAATCAGCGAGTTCAATCCGAGAAGAAACCGCGTGATCGGTGACAGAAGACAGCTTCTTGTTGCTGAGCGTGCAGAAAAACAGAAAGAACTTTTTGCAAGATTAAAAGTTGGAGACAGAGTAGAAGGAGTAATCAAAAACGTAACAGATTTCGGTGCGTTTGTTGATCTTGGCGGAGTAGACGGACTTCTTCATATTTCTGAGATGTCATGGGGAAGAATCGATAATCCGAAGAAGAATTTCCATGTCGGAGATACATTGACTGTTCTTGTGAAAGATATCCACGATACAAAGGTTGCTCTTAGTTTGAAATTCCCGGAGACAAATCCGTGGGCGAACGCTGCTGAGAATTTTGCAGTTGGTACTGTAATTACAGGAAAAGTTGCTCGTATGACAGATTTTGGTGCATTCGTAGAACTTGCACCTGGAGTAGACGCACTTCTTCACGTATCTCAGATTTCAAGAGAGCATGTTGAAAAACCGTCTGACGTTCTTTCAGTAGGACAGGAGATCACAGCAAAGATTGTTGATCTGAATGAAGAAGAAAAGAAGATCAGCTTGAGCATGAAAGCATTAGAAGCAGATCGCGACGAGGAAGATGCTGTATCTGTTGATTATAGCGCAGATGCTGAGTAATTTTCTTTTGAAGTTTATATAATGGATAAGAAGGGGAACGATGCTCACATTGGGTGTCGTTCTCTTTATTGTGCTAAGAAAGAGTAAAAATTTTGTGGAAATGTGTAATTGTATAATTTTGTCGTTTGAATGACTGGATTTTTGTACCTCATTCTAGTAAAATAACGTAATATGAGAATAATGCAGGAATAGAGTATGATACATAGATTCTGTTTTTGCAGAAAAGAAAGGAAGAATATCATGGGACTTCTGACATTTAAAGGCGGTATCCATCCGGATGACGGAAAACGTTTTTCCAAAGACAGTGAAATCCGTACATTACTGCCAAAAGGCGAATTAGTGTACCCGCTTTCACAACATATCGGAGCGCCCGCCAACCCGATCGTAAAAAAAGGAGATCATGTTTTGAAAGGACAGAAGATCGCAGAGGCAGGAGGTTTTGTCTCCGCTCCGATCCACGCTTCGGTATCTGGAACCGTGAAAGGGATGGAGTATCGATTCAATCCGGCGGGTACAAAAACAGAGTGTATCATCGTTGAGAACGACGGTGAATATACGGAAATCGATTATCCGGAAGTGAAGCCTTTCTCGGAAATGACGCGGGAAGAAATTATTGAAAAAATCGGAGAGGCAGGGATTGTCGGAATGGGAGGGGCAGGATTCCCTACAAAGGTAAAACTTTCCCCGAAAGAGCCGGAAAAGATAGAATATATTATTGCCAACTGTGCAGAATGTGAACCATATATTACAGCGGATTACCGTAGAATGTTGGAGAATACGGCAGAACTTGTAAATGGCATGCGTATTGTTCTTTCCCTTTTTCCAAATGCGAAAGGAATCTTTGCTGTAGAAGATAATAAGAAAGACTGCATTGAGAAATTAAAGAAAGAAACACAAGATGAACAAAATATGGAAGTGAAAACGCTCATGACAAAATATCCGCAGGGAGCAGAGCGCCAGTTGATCTATGCTGTGACCAAACGTGCAATCAATTCTTCGATGCTTCCGGCAGATGCAGGATGTATTGTTGATAATGTAGAAACATTAATCGGAATCAATACGGCAGTTGCAGAAGGCAAACCGCTTATGGAACGTGTCGTTACTGTAAGTGGTGACGCGATAAATTCGCCTGGCAACTTCAAAGTTCTTCTTGGAACGAATCATATGGAATTAGTTGAAGCTTCGGGAGGATTTTCACAGCAGCCGGAAAAACTGATCTCAGGGGGACCGATGATGGGATTTGCTATGGTAAGTGCAGAAGCTCCTGTGACAAAAACATCTTCTTCGATTCTTGCGTTTAAGGAAGATATTGTTGCGAAAAGTATGGAGACAGCCTGCATTAATTGCGCCAGATGTGTTGATGTCTGTCCAAGCCGTATTATACCGTCTCGACTTGCTGATCTGGCTCAAAGACATAACGAAGAAGCGTTTGTGGCAATGAATGGTCTTGAATGTGTGGAATGTGGTTCGTGCAGTTATGTCTGTCCGGCAAAACGCCCGTTAAAGCAGGCGATCGGCTCGATGAGAAAGATCGCGCTTGCAAACAAAAGGAAAAAATGAGAGAGGTGAGTAAAATTGAATGAGAATTATCATGTATCAGCATCCCCGCATATTCGTGACAAAATAAAAAGCAGTAACATCATGCTGCTCGTTGTGATTGCGCTGCTTCCGGCAACGGTGTTCGGAATTTGGAATTTCAGACATGAAAATGCGTGGATCTTAGTTGCAGCAACAACGGCTGCGGCTGTACTTTCTGAATATATTTATGAAAAAATAATGCATAAGCCGGTTACGATCGGAGATTTCAGCGCAGTTGTGACCGGTCTTCTGCTCGCTTTGAATCTTCCACCGACACTTCCGTGGTGGATGGGTGTACTTGGAGCGGTGTTTGCAATCGTAGTAGTAAAACAGCTTTTTGGCGGATTAGGACAGAATTTTATGAACCCGGCATTGGCGGCAAGGTGCTTTCTGCTGATCTGTTTTACCCAAAAGATGACTTATTTTGTGTATGATGGGGTGACAGGAGCGACTCCTCTTGCAGAGCTGAAAAGCGGAAATGTTGTCAACACAATGGATATGCTTCTTGGAAATGTGCGAGGTACGATCGGTGAAACGTCAGTGATCGCTATTATGATCGGAGCAATGTTTTTGATTCTGACCGGGGTGATCGATCTTAGAATTCCGGGATCTTATCTTTTATCATTTGTTGTGTTTATCACAATTTTTGGCGGAAATGGATTTGATCCATGGTACATAACTGCTCATCTGTGCGGCGGAGGATTGATGCTTGGAGCTTGGTTTATGGCGACAGATTATGTAACGTCACCGATCACTAGTAAGGGAAAGATTCTATATGGTATCTGCATGGGAATCCTGACAGGACTCTTCCGTTTGTTTGGAGCTTCTGCAGAAGGCGTTTCTTATGCGATCATCATCAGTAATCTTTTAGTTCCGTTGATCGAGAAGATTACTCTTCCGAAACCGTTTGGTAAAGGAGGGGAAAAATAATGAATAAAATTATAAAAAATACATTGATTTTAACTGCAATAACAGTTGTTTCCGGTTTTTTGCTTGGCATTGTTTATGATGTCACTAAAGAACCGATCGCTCAGGCGCAAGAGCGCACAAAACAAAAAGCGTTTCAAACAGTGCTCTCCGAAGCTTCGGAATTTAAAACATATGAAGCGTTTGATGAAAAAGAAGCAGCTGAAATTTTGAAAGAAAATGGCTATACGGACGATATTACGGAAGTTGCAGAAGCTGTCGATAAAAACGGAGAGACGATCGGCTATGTGATTAACGTTACATCCCATGAAGGTTATGGCGGCGATATTGAAATCTCTGTAGGCATCGCCTCGGACGGAACCGTGAAAGGGATCGAGATGTTGTCCATCGGCGAGACCGCAGGTCTTGGAATGAAAGCGAAAGATGCTGAGTTTAAAGATCAGTTTCGAGATAAAAAAGTAGAAAAATTTTCCTATACAAAAAACGGAGAAAAAGGTGAAGATAAGATCGATGCGATCAGCGGCGCTACAATTACAACAAGCGCTGTGACGAATGCGGTTGATTCGGCTCTTGTCTATTATCAAACAGAGTTAGGAGGCGCTATCAATGAATAAGTGTGCAGAACGTCTTTATAATGGAATTGTAAAAGAAAATCCTACCTTTGTACTTATGCTTGGAATGTGTCCGACGCTTGCGGTCACAACGTCTGCCATTAATGGAATCGGTATGGGACTTTCTACAACAGCGGTGCTCGTTATGTCAAATATGCTGATATCCATGCTTCGGAAAGTGATTCCGGATTCTGTCAGAATGCCGGCTTTTATCGTTGTCGTAGCTTCCTTTGTTACGATTGTAGATTTCCTTATGGCAGGATTTGTTCCGGGACTTTACAAAGCTCTCGGACTGTATATCCCGCTTATTGTTGTAAACTGTATCATTTTAGGAAGAGCGGAGAGCTATGCATCGAAAAATCCGGTACTTCCGTCTGTTTTTGACGGAATCGGTATGGGACTTGGATTTACGATCGGACTCACATCAATCGGTATTGTAAGAGAATTGCTGGGCGCAGGAGAAATCTTTGGTATTCGCGTTATGCCGGAATCTTATGAACCGCTTACAATTTTTGTTCTTGCTCCGGGAGCATTCTTTGTTTTGGCATGTTTAGTGGCTCTTCAGAATAAAGTGAAGGCAAATATCGCGAAAAAAGGAAAAGAAGTTCCTGCATCGGCAGGATGCGCGGACGGATGCGCCGCTTGTGCAAGCAAAGGAATCTGCGGCGGACATCTTACAGAGACAACTGCAAAACAAGAAGAGATAAAGAAAAAAGAAATAAAAAATGAAAAAGAAGAGGAGGAGGCATAAATGCAGGAATTACTTTTAATCGCGGTCGGCGCTGCTTTTGTAAATAATGTTGTCCTCAGCCAGTTCCTCGGAATCTGTCCGTTTTTAGGGGTTTCTAAAAACGTAAAAACTGCGGCAGGAATGGGCGGAGCTGTTGTATTTGTTATTACGATCGCTTCCTTTGTAACTGGATTGATTTATAAATTTATTCTCGGAAATCCGAAAATCTTAGGCGGAGAACTTCAATACTTGAATACGATTGTATTTATTTTGGTCATCGCTGCGCTTGTTCAGTTTGTAGAGATGTTTTTGAAGAAAATAATGCCTCCGTTATATAATGCGCTTGGTGTGTATCTTCCGCTTATTACAACAAACTGTGCAGTTCTTGGCGTGGCTCTGACGAATGTGCAGAATGGATATTATGAAAAAAGTGTCGGTATGGGACTTCTGACCGGAGTTGTGAATGGGTTTGCCACAGCCGCAGGATTTTTTGTCGCAATCGTTTTGATGGCGGGTATCCGGGAAAAAATTGAACATAATGACGTTCCGGAATCTTTCAAGGGAACCCCGATCGTTCTTGTGACTGCCGGATTGATGGCAATCGCATTTTGCGGATTTTCAGGATTAATATAGGAGGTGCAATAAAATGAATATAACAGCGATTCTTTTAGCTGCCGCGATCGTCGGCGGGGCAGGGTTGTTTATCGGCATCTTCTTAGGCGTGTCCGGTAAGAAATTTGCTGTTGAAGTTGATGAAAGAGAAGAGGCAATCCTTAATACTTTGCCGGGAAATAACTGTGGAGGCTGCGGATATGCCGGCTGTTCAGGACTTGCGTCTGCTATCGTTCAGGGAAAGGCAGATGTCGGAGGATGTCCGGTTGGAGGCGCTCCTGTGGCGGAGAAGATCGGCAAGATCATGGGCGTGGATGCTTCGGCAAATGAGAGGAAAGTTACGTTCGTAAAGTGCGGCGGAACATGTGAAAAAGCAAAAACAGAATATGAATATTTTGGAATCAAAGACTGTATCATGGCAAGCCAGATGCAGGATGCAGGAGCGAAAGGCTGTTCATATGGATGTCTCGGTTATGGATCCTGCGTAGAGGCATGTCCGTTTGACGCGATCCATATTGTTGACGGGATTGCGGTAGTTGATAAAGAAGCATGTAAAGCCTGTGGAAAATGTGTGGAAGCCTGTCCGAAGCATCTGATTGAATTAATTCCGTATAAACAGAAAACATTCGTACAGTGTAACTCTAATGAAAAGGGAAAAGCACTGATGGACGTCTGTCAGGCAGGGTGTATCGGATGCCGTCTCTGTGAACGGAATTGTGAAGCTGGAGCGATTACGGTCAATAACTTTTTGGCTCATATTGATGCCGATAAATGTACGAATTGCGGCGTATGTGCAGAAAAATGTCCGCGTAAGATCATAACGGTACGTTTTGAAGCATAGTTGGATCAGGAGACAGAAAGCAAACTGGCGAAGCAGGACTCCGATCGGGATGTGAGGTAAAATATGAAGAAAAATGACAAGATTCTTATTGTGGGTGTCCTGCTCATTGCTTTGGCGGCGTTTGGATTTCAATGTCTGCGTCCGGCAGGTGATGAAGCTAAATTAAAAATTACTGTAGATGGAAAGCTTTTTGGAACGTACCGACTATCTGAGGAAAAGACAGTTAAAGTGAACGACACAAATAAAGTTTTGATCAAAGACGGAGCTGTCTTCATGGAATGGGCAGATTGCCCGGATCAGATCTGCGTTCGTCATAAGAGGATCAGCCGCAATGGAGAAAGTATCATATGCCTTCCGAATAAAGTAGTCCTGTCGATAGAAAGTGAAAAGAAAGGACAGCTTGACGGAATTGCGCAGTAGACAGGAGAGAACAGATTGAGAAACAGAGCTGCATATTTCGGTATATTTACGGCATTAGCATTGATTTTAGGCTATGTAGAGATGCTAATTCCGATTCAGTTTGGAATTCCGGGTGTGAAACTGGGACTTGCCAATCTCGTCACCATCCTTGTTTTATATAAAATGGGATGGAAAGATGCTCTGCTCTTATCTGTTGTCCGCATTGTATTAGGCGGATTTATATTCAGCAATCTCTTTGCTGTTTTTTATAGTCTTGCAGGCGGACTTTTGAGTTTGTCAGTCATGGGAATTGTAAAGAAAACGGGAAAATTTTCTGTAGTCGGCGTTAGTATCTGGGGAGGGATTTTTCATAATATCGGGCAGCTTGCTGTTGCCATGGCTGTTGTTCAAACATACGAAGTGGGATATTATTTCCCGGTTCTTTTAGTTGCAGGACTTTTGACCGGAATGGTGATTGGAATACTTTCCGGGGAAGTGCTGAAACGAATTAAAAATTTACGGTTGAAGGAATAGAAAATATGATTTCATATATAAGAGGTGAGCTTGCCGCAGTTGAGGAAGAAAAGGCGGTTGTTGATGTAGGAGGCATTGGATACGCAGTGTTTATGCCCCATCAGGCATTAGCGCTTTTACCTCCGGCAGGAAATGAAGTCAAACTGCATACCTATTTAAATGTAAGAGAAGATGCTATGCAGCTTTTTGGCTTTTTGACAAGAGATGATCTGGAAATCTTTCGTCTTGTGATCGGAGTAAGCGGGATCGGACCGAAAGGAGGTCTGAATATACTGTCTTGTATGTCGCCTGATGATCTGCGATTTGCAATTATGTCAGGGGATGTGAAAATGATTTCCTCTGCTCCGGGAATCGGGAAAAAAACTGCAGAGAAGTTAATCGTAGAACTTCGGGATAAAGTGGATATTGAAAAGATGCTCGATCATGCTGCACATCCTGAAGAAGATAAACGTACAGATTCTCTTCAGGCTGTTTCAAACGAAATACAGTCAGAAGCAGTGCAGGCGCTGGTTGCGCTGGGATATACGAGCGCAGAAAGTCTCCGCGCAGTGAAAAAGGCATCTGATCAATGCCAAACAGTGGAAGATCTGTTGAAAGAAGCGCTGAAATATCTTTTCTAAGAGGGAAAAGAAAGGCTGAAAAGGAGACAACAGAAAGAGGCAGAAAGGAACTAATGGACGGTAATGGGAAAACGAATCATAACGACTGAGAATTTAGAGGAAGATATTAAGATTGAAGGAGAATTACGGCCACAGCGCCTCTCTGAATATATTGGTCAGGAAAAAGCAAAGGCGACACTTGGCATTTATATTGAGGCGGCAAAGGCGCGAGGAGAATCCCTTGATCATGTACTCTTTTATGGTCCTCCGGGTCTTGGAAAGACAACACTTGCCGGAATTATTGCGAATGAGATGGGCGTGCATATGAAGGTAACGTCCGGGCCGGCGATTGAAAAACCGGGAGAAATGGCAGCAATTTTAAACGGTCTGCAGGAGGGGGATGTTTTGTTTGTCGATGAGATTCATAGACTGAATCGTCAGGTAGAGGAAGTTCTTTATCCTGCAATGGAAGATTTTGCCATTGATATTATGATCGGAAAAGGATCCGGCGCCCGTTCAATTCGACTGAATCTGCCTAAATTTACATTAGTCGGCGCAACAACAAGAGCCGGAATGTTGACGGCGCCTCTTCGAGATCGTTTCGGAGTAATGCACCGTTTGGAATTATATACACCGGAAGAACTAAAAATGATTATTTTGCGTTCGGCATCCGTCTTAAACGTTGAGATTGAAGAGGAGGGAGCGCTGGAACTGGCGCGCCGTTCCCGTGGAACACCCCGACTTGCTAACCGGCTTTTAAAACGTGTAAGAGATTTTGCACAAGTAAAATATGACGGTAAGATTACAAAAAAAGTAGCTGATTATGCGCTTGACCTTCTTGATGTTGACAAATATGGGTTAGATCATATTGACCGGACTATCCTTCTTACAATGATCGAAAAGTTTCAGGGCGGTCCGGTTGGATTAGATACTCTTGCAGCGGCAATTTCGGAAGACGCAGGCACATTGGAAGACGTATATGAACCGTATCTCTTAAAGAATGGATTTATCCAGCGGACTCCGAGAGGGCGTATGGTCACAGAATTGGCATACCGCCATTTAGGAATCGATTCTTTTGCAGAGTAATAGTTTCGAAAAAAGTAGTTGGTTTTTGTCGCTAAATAGTTTATAATAAGTTTTAAGAAACGCGAGGAGGAAGCTATGAGTTCAGCAAAACATTTTACGGAAGTATTGATCGGGGGAAAAGTATATACTTTGAGCGGATTTGAGGGCGAAGAGTATCTGCAGAAAGTGTCTTCCTACTTAAATCATAAGATAACAGAATGTACAAATAGTGAAGGATACAGGAAACAGAGCGCTGACACAAGGAATGTACTTCTCGCCCTTAACATTGCCGACGATTATTTCAAAGCGAAAAAGCAGGGAGATTCGTTGGAAAGCGATATTGAGTTAAAAGATAAGGAAATGTATGATCTGAAACACGAACTTATCTCAGCACAGATAAAATTGGAAAATGCGGAAAAAGAGTTGGCAAAACTCAAAGAAGAGAATAACGATCTGCAGATGCAGATTGTAAAACTTGAAACCGAGATGAAAAATCGCAGAAGATAAAAAAGAGGCTGTCAGTTACATGGCAGCCTGTTTCTTTTCGATACAGAATAGAGATACAGTTGTTTGTTCTAAAAAAGAAGAACGACTGTACAGGGAAGGAGTCAGTATGGGAAAAACCCCGATAGAGATTTTGGCGCCGGCCGGATCTTATGCATCCTTTAAGGCGGCAGTCAATGCCGGTGCAGATGCTGTATATGCCGGAGGACCGAGGTTTGGAGCAAGAGCATATGCAGATAATTTTACAGAAGAAGAGTTGATCGAAGCGATCAAGGAAGCGCATATCTATGGAAAAAAGTTTTATCTCACAGTAAATACATTATTAAAAGATCAGGAAATTTCTGAATTATATGCATATCTGAATCCCCTTTATAAAGCCGGATTAGATGCAGTGATTGTACAGGATATCGGAGTGTTGGAATTTGTAAGAGAACATTTTCCAAAGATGGATATTCATGCGAGTACGCAGATGACAATTACGGGATATCGTGGGGCGGCATTTATGAAACAACAAGGAATTTCCAGGGTTGTTCCGGCAAGAGAACTGTCTTTTTCCGAAATCAGAAGGATAAAAGAAGAGACAGGCTTAGAAGTAGAATGTTTTGTTCATGGAGCACTTTGTTATTGTTATTCAGGACAATGTCTTTTGAGCAGCTTAATCGGAGGCCGAAGCGGAAATCGAGGACAGTGCGCGCAGCCATGCAGACTTCCTTATACGGTAGAAGGAGAAAAAAAGTATTATTTAAGTCCGAAGGATATCTGTACATTGGAATATATTCCTGATCTTGCAGAAGCCGGGATTGATTCTTTTAAGATCGAAGGACGTATGAAAAAACCGGAATATGTTGCGGCAGTGACCGCGATGTACCGAAAATATACAGACCTGTACATGAAAAAAGGAAGAGAGGGATACAAGGTTGACCCGAAGGATCAATCGGCTTTAATGGATCTGTATAACAGAGGTGGCTTTTCAAAAGGTTATTACAGGCAGCATAACGGACAGAATATGATGTCGGTTGACCGTCCGAATCATGCGGGTGTTCCTGCGGTTAAAGTGAAAGGACAAAAAGGCCGACAGATTACAGGAATCCTTCTTACTGATCTTCATGCAGGAGATGTTTTGGATATTTCAGGAAACTATACAGTTGGAAAAGATCAGAAAAAGGGAGAACCCTTTTCCATGCTCGTACAAAAACAGGTGCATGTAAAACCAGGCATGGTCATTAGCAGAGTGAGAAATGAATTTCTGATTTCTTCTGTTCATAGTCAATATATAGACAATGATGCAAAGCGGAAAATAAAAGGGCATCTGGAACTTAGGGAAGGCAAGCCGGCAAGTTTGACGTTGCGCTGTGGGGAAAGCGTATATACTGTGCATTCAGCCGGACTCGTTGAACAGGCGCAGAAGCAGCCGATGGATCAAAAGCGGATTGCGGTGCAGATCGAAAAATTAGGGAATACTCCATTTTCGTTTGAATCGTTAGATATTCAAATGGACGAAATGGTTTTCCTTCCGATTAAACAGCTCAATGATTTAAGAAGAGCTGCGGTAAGTGGGTTGTGTGAGACTCTCGCGGGACACGATTTCCGTGAGGACTCTTTCGAAAAGAAATGGGAAGAATGTAAGTCTGAAACAGAGGCTGAAAGGGAAGAGAAACAAGGGAATACTCCTTTATCCTTTTCCGTTCTTTTAGAAACAAAAGAACAGCTTTCGGCAGTAAACGCCTTTTTAGAAGAAACAAAAGAGGGCGCAGAGATCGTGCGTGTTTATATCGAGAGTAATCTGTTTCAAGACAATATTTTTGCAGAAATCGACGCTTTAAAAGAGAAAAAAGTTGAGCGCTTTCTTGCTCTTCCGCATATCTTCAGAGAGGGAAGCGAAGCACGGATCAGACAATGTCTTGCGCAGGCTGCAGCAGCGGATCTGGAAGGAGTCCTTATTCGAAATTGGGAACAATATGCACTGCTTTGTCAATTAGAATTTGACAAAAAAGTGATTTCGGATGATAATCTATATGTGTTTAACCGATTTGCAAAAAGTTTTTTGAAGAAAAACGGTATTTTTGAATTTACTGCTCCGGCGGAATTAAATGAACGGGAGCTGGAAAAACTCGGAATCAAAAATGCGGAGCTTACAGTATATGGATATCGTCCGGTTATGATTTCAGCACAGTGTATTATGAAAACAAGAGGAAAGTGTATAAAGAAGCCTTCCTGTATACGAATGAAAGATCGGATTGGAAAAGAGTTCCTTGTTCAGACTCGTTGTGATGAATGTTATAATGTTGTTTACAACAGCGCTCCGTTATATTTAGGAAATCAGAAAGATCGGATTGAGGAACTGGATCCGAAAAGGCTTCGGATTCGATTCGGAGCGGAGCGGAAAGAAGAAGTAAAAAAAGTATTGAAACAAGTGATCGGCTCATTTGGAGAAAAGCCGTCGTTTGATTATACACAGGAGCATTTTAAACGCGGCGTATTATAGTGGAGCCGGTTAACGGTAGGAGAGATAACGTGGTAAATATTATCGTTGAATTATCAAAATATGTAATCATCGTACTTATGGCAGCCTATACCTTTTCATGTTTCTCTATATTTACAAGAAATTATGAAGATGAAGAAAAAAAGGTTTTGATCCGGCAGGACGTATTGATGTTTCTTTTGCAGTTTGCTGCTTTCGGCACGATGTATTTGGTGACAAAAGATATTCGGATTATATTTCTATATGCGGTATTGGCGGTGATCCTTTTGGCGGTGATCCTTTTGTATAATTTGATCTATCCGAATGTATCAAGACTTGTCGTCAACAACATGTGTATGCTGATCACCGTTGGAATGATCATGATTACAAGGCTGTCATCAGATAATCCGTCTCCATACGGAACCGCAGTCAGACAGCTTATATTTGCAGCTTTGGGTATTGCGTTCGGACTGGTTGTTCCGGTTTTGATTCGGAAAATGAAATTTCTTGATCAATGGACATATATTTATGCGGCGGTAGGCGGAGCGGCGCTTCTTGCAGTCGCACTGTTTGCGCAGATGTCCGGCGGTGCAAAACTGGGATTTGAGATTGCCGGCATCAATATACAGCCGTCAGAATTTGTAAAAATCATTTTCGTATTTTTTGTTGCGGCAAGTTTGAATAAATCAAAAGAATTTAAAAATATTGTTATAACAACAGCTATTGCAGCAGCACATGTGCTGATCTTAGTGCTTTCTACGGATTTAGGAGCGGCTCTGATTCTTTTTGTTGTTTATCTTGTCATGCTTTTTGTTGCGACAAGACAATGGCTGTATGCAGTGGCAGGACTTGGAGCAGGAGCGGCCGCAGCAGTTGTCGGTTATCATTTATTTGCCCATATTCAGGTCAGAGTTGAAGCGTGGCAGGATCCGATCGGAACTTATAGTGGAAGCGGCTATCAGGTAGCACAGTCTTTATTTGCAATCGGAACAGGAAGCTGGTTCGGGACAGGACTTTTTAAAGGTCAGCCGGATACGATACCGGTTGCGGAAACAGATTTTATTTTTTCGGCAATTACAGAAGAAATGGGCGTGATCTATGCACTTTGTCTGATCTTAATCTGCGTAAGCTGTTATGTGATGTTTTTGAATATTGCAATGGAATTGAGAAATAATTTCTATAAATTGATCGCACTCGGATTAGGAACCTGCTATATATTTCAAGTATTTTTACAGATTGGCGGCGTCACGAAATTCATTCCTTCTACAGGAATGACTCTCCCGTTTGTAAGTTACGGCGGAAGTTCTATGTTAAGTACGATGATTATGTTTGGGATTATTCAAGGTCTTTATATTATCAGAGAAGATGAGGAAGAAGAACGGGAAAAAGCGAAGCTTAGAAAAGAAAAACTAAGAAAAGAAAAGCTGAAAAAAGAAAGGAATCGAAAAAATGGCGTGGGAAGAACAGCGCCCCGAACGACGGCAAAAAGCGGACCGAGATTCGAAGAGGTCCCAAGACAGAAGCCGCGGAAAAAAACGGGAACGCGCACAAAATAAAGATTTTGCTAAAATCACATACTTTTTTGTTATTCTGTTTATTGCGCTGATGGGATATCTCGTCTATTTTACAACTGTAAAAGCAAAAACGTTTGTTAACAGTCCATACAATCAACGGCAAGATTCTTTTGCTCAAAGTGTTGTCAGAGGAGATATTACAGACAGAAATGGAAATGTACTTGCTACAACAGAGGTAGATGAAGATGGAGCAGAGACAAGAGTCTATCCGTATGGTTCTCTTTTTGCTCATGTTGTCGGTTATAACGATTCCCAATTCGGAAAGACTGGTCTTGAATCTGCTGAAAATTTTGATCTTCTTACATCAAATGCATTTTTCATGGAAAAGATTCAAAACGAATTTAAGGGTGAAAAAGATCAAGGTGATACGGTTGTGACAACGCTTGACGCGGATCTTCAACAGGCGGCTTATAATGCACTTGGTGAAAATAAAGGAGCCGTGATCGTGATGGAAGCGGATACAGGGAAAATACTCTGTCTTGTTTCGAAACCGGATTTTGATCCGAATACACTGGAAGAAAATTGGGAAATACTAAACACAGATGAAGAAAACAGTCCGCTGTTAAATCGTGCCACAAACGGGTCTTATGCTCCGGGATCAGTATTTAAGATTGTAACGGCGCTTGCTTATATGAGACAAAACGCTGATTATAATTCTTATTCTTATGATTGTCAGGGCGCGATCACACAAGAGAATGCTACGATCCGCTGCTTCAACAGTACAGTGCACGGCTATGAAGACCTGAGAAGCTCTTTTGCTAATTCCTGCAATGCTTCGTTTGCCAATATCGGATTAAGTCTTGATATCGATGGTTATAGAGCAACGGCAGAAGATTTGCTTTTTAATAAGAAACTTCCAAGCGTGATGGATTATACAAAAAGTTCTTTTGCGCTCAATTCAGAATCCGGATCTGCAGAGATCATGATGACAGCGATGGGACAGGGTAAGACGATGGTGAGTCCTTATCATATGGCGCTGATTACAGAAGCGATCGCAAACGGCGGAACATTGATGCAGCCGTACTATGTAGATAAAGTGACAAATTATACAGGAACAGAAGTGAAAAAAAATGTTCCGAAAAGCTACAAACGGATCATGACTTCAGAAGAAGCAGCACAGTTAAAAGAGTATATGGCAGCGGTGGTAAGTGAAGGAACAGGCTCTGTTTTGAACGGGAGAGCTTACACAGCGGCCGGAAAAACCGGAACTGCAGAATACAGTATGATAGACGGAGAAAAGACACATTCCTGGTTTACAGGTTTTACAAATGTTGATAACCCTGAGCTTGTGATTACTGTAATTACTGAAGGTTCTGACGGAAGCGCCGGAGGAAAGGCGGTAACCATTGCCGGAACTGTATTGGATGCTTATTATAATCGGTGAAAATATGATGCAGATAAAATTTTATTATAATCTGTATGTCAGCGAATGCTGGCAGGAGAAAAAGGAAAAAATCATAAAAAGACTGAAAGCAAATAGGCTTCAGCCACAAGTATATGTCGTTGCATTATCGCAAGGAGAACAAAATCAATTAGAATTTTTTCCGAGCGCTTTGTTAAAGCAGCATGTTTTTGAACATGCGCGGCTTTTTGTGGTCGGCGTTGCAGACGGCTATGACGAAGCGCTTTTCCTTGTTGAAAAAATTGTCCAAGACGTATATGAAAAAACAGATAAGGTAAAAATAAGACAGTTTTTTTTAATGGATCAGGCTGAATACGAGAAAAAGGGACGGTAGGCAGATGTTACATATCATACTACTTATATTAAAAATAATCGGGTTTTTGCTGCTTGCTATAATCGGGATTGTGATTTTTGCTCTGCTTTTGATCCTTTGCGCCCCGGCAGGCTATCAATTTCATTTGTCGACAGATGATTCGAAAAGAGGAATTCGGGGGAATTTGCGCTTTTACTGGATAAGACCTTTGTTTTCCGGGGAGATCTGCTATGACAAAGGGAATTTAACATGGAAGATTCGAGCTGCTTGGAAAAAGTTTGGAGATGGAGAAGAACCGAAAACATCAAAGACGCAGGCTTCTGCTTTAAACGAGAAGGTAAATGGTCAAAAAAGTGCAGGTCAAAAAAATGAAGAGCAGAAAAGTTTAGAAGAGCAGACTTTAGTTCAGAAAAAGGCTGCCTCTAAAAATTCAGTGCAAAAAAAGACAGATCAAAAGGAAACTTTTGAGTCGGAATCTTTAAAAGAAGAACATTGGGAATCAGAACATTCAAATAATTCTCAAAAAATCGAAGAGAACAAACAGTCTTCAAAAAGAAAGACATGGTCTTTAGAAACTTTTTTGAAAAAGATAAAATATACATTCCGAAAAATATATGCTAATATAAAAGCATTGATAATGAAAAAGGAAACTGTTGAAAGATTTTTGAAAAATGAGATCCACAAAAATGCATTTGCTAAATTTATAAAAGAAATGAAGCGGTTTCTTTTTAAATTACGACCTCAAAAAGCGGAGATAAAATCAAAATTCGGATTTGAAGACCCGGCGGTAACGGGGTATGTGTTAGCTTTTATAAGTTGTATTTATCCATTTTTCGGAGAGTATGCAGATATCGAACCGGATTTTGAGAATAAAGTATTAGATTTGGAAATGCAGGTGGAAGGCAAGATCAGGATTCTTTCTTTGTTCTTATTTGTATTTCATATGTTGGTGGATAAGAACGTAAGAATAACGATTGCACATTTTAAAAAGTTAAAACTATAATAAGCGAAATGTTTAAATGGGAGGAAAGAAAAAATGGCAGATAATAATAACGGTTTTAAGTCGACAGTAGAAGCGCTTTTTCAAGGGATGGATGCAGTTGTATCTTCCAAGACAGTAGTAGGAGATGCAATTCATATTAATGATACGATTATTCTTCCTCTTGTAGACGTTTCATTTGGAATTGGAGCAGGCGCTTTCTCAGCGGATAAGAAAGAAAAAGGCATGGGAGGAATCGGCGGAAAGATGTCTCCAAGTGCGGTAATTGT
Organism: Mediterraneibacter sp.; assembly: GCF_030825015.1. NCBI lineage: Bacteria > Bacillati > Bacillota > Clostridia > Lachnospirales > Lachnospiraceae > Mediterraneibacter > Mediterraneibacter sp. The sequence continues at coordinate 33,091 of NZ_JAPJQP010000019.1, forward strand.
AATCCAGGGCGGAAAGACAAAACTTGTTAATGTAAAAAATCAGGATACGATCACTAAAATACTGGATATGGTTCCGGATGTCGTGGAACGCTTTTCAGGTAAAGAGGAGCGTATGACGGAAAAAGAAGTGAATGATATCCTCGATTCGGAAATTGAAGATTAAGAAGAGAAAAAGAGAAATAAAAATGTGTGAATTGGTTCTGAAAGCAGAAGACGGCACATAGATTAGAATAAGAAACTTCCCGGAAGTGATGGATTATGAAAAAGATATGTGGATTTGCGTTATTTTGGATGGCGATCGGGATGTTCATAATGATGATGCTTCCGAATGTTGTATGGGGAGTTATTTTGATTGTTTTGTTTTTGCTTATCGGGTATCGTCTCTTTTGCTGTTGTTAAGCGAGAATGGACAGTAACCATTTTAGAACAGTTTTAGAATTTGTTTGATAGAAAACAAAGAGGGTGTCGCAAAATCATCAGATTAGATGATTGAGCGATGCCCTCGCTCTA
>NZ_JAPJQP010000020.1:0-33462 GCF_030825015.1 Mediterraneibacter sp.
ACGATTACGAGACAGATATCGAAGTGCAAAGAGAAGAGGCAAGAGAACAGGGACGAGAAGAAGGCAGAGCACAGGGACGGGAAGAAGGCAGAACACAGGGACGAGAAGAAGGAACTCTTCAAAAAACCTGTTCACTTATTCAGAAAAAACTTCAAAAAGGAAAGACCATTTCTGAAATCGCAGATGATCTTGAGGATACAGAGGAAAATATCTCTCATCTGATTAAAGAATTTCATCTCCATATTCATTGACAGCAACAGTGAGTGACTTTTTGGGGAACAATTTTTACTAATCACCGGAAGTGCCAATAGGCACATTCCGGGATTGTAAGCGGTCGTCAAGGTCTCGGGCAAACCTAAACTTTGGCTCGTCTCCATTGCAAAAAAGTGTGTACAGAAACCGGACTGCCGGCATTCGCGACTCCTTGATTTCTGTACACAAATTCTTCTTAGCAGATTAAAAATCTACTTCTTCATTTTAGGTTCGAAAATAAATGATGCAATATATCCAAAGATCAGCGCTGCTGAAATACCAACGGCGCTGGCTTGGAAACCTCCCATAAACACTCCCATAAATCCATATTGATCCACTGCTTCTTTCACCCCTTGCCAAAGCACATTTCCGAAGCCCGGAAGCGGAACACTTGCCCCGGCTCCCGCAAGTTTTTGAAATGGGTCATACACTCCGCAAAATCCGAGCACAGCCCCGGCGCATACCAAAAGAACCATCACTCTTCCTGGCATTAATTTTGTTCGGTCCAATAAAATTTGTACAACGGCACAGATAAGTCCGCCTACAACAAATGCTTTTACATAATCCACTTTATTTCACCTCTTCCTCTTTTATATATTTTTATATATTATCCGCATATTCTATATAAGCTTTCCTTTGTGCATTTTCTGCACACTTCACATCTGCCTTTTGTGATACTTCATATCCGGCATCTATTTTATATTTTGCACATTATGCGTCACTTTCCAAAACGATTCCATGCGCAATTCCGGGTACGCTTGCACCTTCATTAAAACTGACTGTAGACATAAGCGCTCCAGTCGGAACAAACAATACTCTTTTCCACTCTCCACTCTCTAATTTCGGAAGTACATAAGATGCCAACGTTACAGCGGCACAGCCGCAGCCGCTTCCGCCTGCATGGGTATCCTGCCGCTCTTTATCAAAAATCGTCATACCGCAGTCCATGTGCTTTTCACAAATGTCATACCCTTTTTCTCTAATGAGATCAAAAAGAATCGTTCTTCCGATACTTCCCAAATCCCCTGTAATGATCCGATCATAGTCTTTTTCTTTTCTATCTAAATCCTGAAAATTCTGAACGATCGTATCCATTGCTGCCGGCGCCATACACGCCCCCATATTCTGTGAATCTTTTAATCCATAATCGACGATTTTCCCTACAGTAACGCCTGTAATACGAATGTGGGAAAAATACGGCTGCATCTGATTTTTTTGATATTCCTCTGCTGATCGTACGAGAAATGCGCCGCTTCCCGTCACTGTCCAATGAGAGGAAAGTGGTCTTTGATTTGCATACCCTAACGGAAAACGAAACTCTTTTTCCGCACTTCCAAAATGACTTGATGTAACAGCAAGCATCGTGCCTCCATATCCTGCGGCAGCGCTCATCGATGCAAGCGCAAGCGCTTCTCCCGAAGTAGAACATGCTCCATACAATCCGAACATCGGAATCTGAAGCGCCTCCACTCCCATAGCAGTTGCAATTCCCTGTCTCAGCAGATCGCCTCCAAAAAGATATCTGATCTCTTTTAAATCCATATGTGCTTTTCCTGCTGCAAGAACACAGGCTTCTTTCTGCATGTTGCTTTCCGCTTCTTCCCATGTCTGCGCGCCAAACAGATCATCTTCATTCGTTACATCAAATAATTTTCCGATTGGTCCTTCCGCCTCTTTGCTCCCTGCAACAGATGCTGCACTGATAAGATACGGAGCTTCCCGAAACAAAAGACTCTGCGCCCCTTTTACCTGATCCATAATTTTTCCTTTCCATTGCTTATATTTTTATTTGCAATTTTATTTGTATAATTCTTTATCATCCGCACATTTGGCAAAAATATTATAAATTTCTATACATATTTGAAAAATCATTTCAAATACTAATGGAAAAGAAACGAACACAAGGAGTTGATTTCATCTATGGATAAAATCCAAAAACTGAAACGAGAAAAACAATATGAACAATATGTAAAAGAAAAAACGCCCCGGCACAATCTTTTCATAAATATGTGCAAAGCGTTTTTCCTGGGCGGTCTGATCTGTCTGATCGGCCAGATCATCTACCACTATTTTGAGTTACAGAAATTATCGCCTGATGAATGCAGCCGATGGACATCTCTGTCACTCATCTTCTTAAGTATTTTATTTACCGGAACCGGAATCTATCAAAAATTTGCAACATGGGGAGGCGCAGGAGCTCTTGTACCGATCACCGGATTCGCCAATTCTGTTGCCGCCCCGGCTATCGAATATAAGAAAGAAGGTCAGGTGTTCGGAATCGGGTGTAAGATCTTCACCATTGCCGGCCCAGTCATTCTATACGGAATTTTTACAAGCTGGGGACTTGGTTTGATCTACTGGATCGGAACATTGTTCAAATAGGAACCGCTTCCTGTCTGTATCTTTTATTCGCTACCGTCTCATCCGCCCGTATACTCTTGTCATTCGCGCCATTTCCTGAACTGTCTCTTCGTCCGGAGTTCCTGTCTTCATCCTCCACTCCCAATTTCCACCGAGAGTAGATGGCGTATTAATGCGGGCGCTGCTTCCCAGCCCCAGATAATCCTGCATCGGAACGATGCACAGATCTGCCACGCTTCCCATCGCCATAGCAATAAAATCTTCTGCGAGCGTGTCTTCATCAAGACGGGGCTTATACATATATTCTTTGGCAAACTGCCGCGTTGATTTCCCTGCCGTATGATACCAGCCTTTTGTTGTATCGTTATCATGAGTTCCTGTATACACGACACAATTTCTAGGATAAGTATGTGGAAGATAGTTTGATTCCTCTCTTGAGTCAAATGCGAACTGAAGCACTTTCATCCCCGGAAATCCACTGTCTTTCAAAAGCTGCATTACGCTGGGTGTAAGGAATCCAAGATCTTCCGCAATAATCCGCTTTCCGCCGATTTTTGCTTCTACTGCCTGAAACAGTTCAAGTCCGGGACCGGGCAGCCATCTTCCGTTCACTGCCGTTTTTTCTCCATAAGGCACTGCATAATATTCATCAAACCCACGGAAGTGATCGATCCGTACAACATCATACAGCCGGAAACAATGTTCAATCCTGCGGATCCACCATTCATATCCGGTTCTTTTATGATAATCCCAGTCATAGAGCGGATTGCCCCACAACTGACCTGTCTCGGAAAATCCATCCGGCGGACATCCCGCCACATCAATCGGTTCAAGAGCATCGTTAAAACAAAACATCTTTGGAGCCGCCCATGTATCCGCACTGTCAAATGCAACATAGATCGGAATATCTCCGATGATCTCTACCCCATTTTGGTCTGCATAAGAACGAAGATGTTTCCATTGCCTGTCAAATTCATATTGCTGAAACTTATAAAAAGCAATCTCCCGCGACAGTTCTTCTCTCACCTTTCCGAGTGCCTCAGGATCTCTGTGTTTCAACGGCTCATCCCATTCACTCCAGCTTACTCCGCCGTTTCTGTCTTTGATTGCCATATACAGGCTGTAATCTTCCAGCCAAAACTCATTCTCAGAAACAAATGCACGATATTCATCATTTTCCCAAAAACGTGAAAAGGCTTTTTCAAGTATCCGAAACCGTGTTTTATATATTTTTTCATAATCAATCGTGTCTTCCCGATCTCCCATGCAGTCGCATTCACACTCCTGCACTGTCAGAAGTCCTTCCCCGATCAGCGCTTCAAGATCGATAAAATACGGATTCCCCGCAAATGTGGAGAAAGACTGATACGGGGAATCTCCGTATCCGGTCGGACCTAACGGAAGGATCTGCCAATAACTCTGCCCCGCCGCCTTCAGCCTGTCGACAAATTCATATGCCTCTTTTGAAAAACATCCGATCCCATATTTCGACGGCAGCGAAAATATAGGGAGCAGCACACCGCTTGCTCGTTCCATAATCATCCCCCTTTTTCAGTATGATCTTTTGTCCTCTGCTTATATTGCTCTTATAATCTGCTTTATAATTTCATTTATAAGCAGCGATATCTTTTTTATGACTTATTTTAACTTCCAGATATCTTTGTTATATTCTTCAATCGTTCGATCCGACGAGAAGTATCCCGCTTCTGCAATGTTTACAAGCATCTTTTTTGCCCATTCTTTTTGATCTTTATATGCGGACAGGGCTCTTTCTTTCGCCTTTTTATATGCATCAAAATCAAGCAGCGTCATAAACCAGTCTTTTTCGATCAGTTCTTTTTGCAGCCGCTCTAAACTTTCTTCACATCCGATTTTCATCATCTGTTTTCCTGTGATAAAATCAACTGCCGCTTTGATCTTCGGATTCTTTTTATAATAATCTTTCGCTGAATAATCTGCTTTTTTATAATGTTCAATGACTTCGTCGCTGGATGCGCCGAACACGAAAATATTCTCGTCTCCTACAAGCTCATGTATCTCCACATTTGCCCCGTCATCTGTACCGAGAGTCACAGCGCCGTTCAGCATAAACTTCATATTTCCCGTACCGCTCGCCTCTTTTGACGCAAGAGAGATCTGCTCAGATATATCACATGCCGGAATCAGTTTTCCTGCCTTCGTCACATTATAATTTTCCACCATAACAACTTTCAGATAAGGACTTACTTCAGGATCATTGTTAATGATCTCCTGCAAACAGAGGATCAGATGAATGATATCCTTTGCGATCACATATGCCGGAGCTGCTTTTGCCCCGAAAATTGCTGTGATCGGAGTCTTCGGAGTCACGCCTTTTTTGATTTCTAAATATTTATCAATAATATACAGTGCATTTAACTGCTGCCGTTTATATTCATGAAGACGTTTCACCTGTATATCAAAAATCGTATCGGAGTCGATCTCAATTCCCTGTGTCTCTTTCAGATAAGCAGCAAGTTCTCGCTTATTTTCTTTTTTAATTTCTAAAAGACGCTTCAAAACAGTCTCATCATCTTTATATTTCAACAGTTCTTTCAAACAAGAAGCATCTTTTTTATAATCCTCTCCGATCGTTTCGTCAAGAAGCGCCGTAAGACGCGGGTTACAGTGAAGAAGCCATCTTCGGAATGTGATTCCATTTGTTTTATTATTGAATTTGTCAGGATAAATTCTGTAAAAATGGTTCAGCTCCGATTGTTTTAAAATCTCCGTGTGAAGCGCAGCCACTCCATTAACACTGAATCCATAATGAATATCGATGTGCGCCATGTGCACCGTATCATTTCTGTCTATGATTGCCGTCGACTCATCGCTGAATCTTCTTCTCACTTTGTCATCGAGGATTTCGATGATCGGAACAAGCTGCGGCACAACTTTTTTCAGATAGCCTATAGGCCATTTTTCAAGCGCTTCTGCCAAAATCGTATGATTCGTGTACGCACAGGTTTTGGAAACAACGTCGATTGCTTCATCCATATCAAGGCCTCTTTCTAAGAGAAGGCGAATCAATTCAGGAATGACCATTGTCGGATGGGTATCATTGATCTGAATCACCGCATAGTCCGGCAGATCATACAGCGTACATCCTTTTTTCATACATTCATTCAAAATCATCTGCGCCGCACTGCTTACCATAAAATATTGCTGATAAATTCGAAGAAGTCTTCCCTTTTCATCGCTGTCATCCGGATACAAAAACAAAGTCAGATTTTTTGTAATATCTTCTTTGTCAAAATCAATCCCGTCTTTTACGATCGTCTCATCGACCGAATCAATATCAAAAAGATGCAGTTTATTTGTCTGATTGTTATAACCCGTCACTGCAATGTCATACATTCTAGCATTGACTTTCATCCCCTTAAAAATAACCGGATAAACAACATCCGTTTTCGTCAGCCAGGAGCGTTTCTCGATCCACGGATTCGGAAGTTCCTTCTGAAGATGATCCTCAAACTCCTGTTTAAACAGTCCAAGATGATAATTCAGTCCGATTCCATCTCCCTCAAGTCCGAGTGTTGCGATGGAATCGAGAAAACATGCTGCCAGACGTCCCAAGCCTCCGTTTCCAAGAGACGGTTCCGGCTCGACATCTTCTATCTCGCAGATGTCTTTCCCGTTTTTGGAAAGCAGTTCCTTCACCTCATCATATATTCCGAGATTGATCATATTATTTGACAGCAATTTTCCGATCAAAAATTCTGCTGAAATATAATACAGCTTCTTTTTTCCTCCGGTTCTTTCTTTTCCTGCTGCCATCTTCTGTACGAGCACAAGCAAAGCATCATAAATCTCTTTGTTTGACGCCTGCGCCACAGACTTGCTCATACACAATTCCAGTTCTTCCTGTATATCCGTTTTCATTTTACTACCTCCGAAAATTTTCCTCTCATTCCTCTTACTGTTATCGCGCTCAATTATTTTCCAAAACCGCAATTCGGGAAAGTACATATCTGGCAATTCAGACATAAACCGCCTTCTCCAAGCACAGTAAAATCTTCTGCTTTCAACCGTTCTCCCGCAGCGGCCCTTGGAAGTATCAGGTCGAATATCGTCCTTTTTGCATACATAACACATCCCGGAAGTCCCATGATCGGGACATTCCCCGCGTATGCCAGCATGAACATCGCTCCCGGCAAAACCGGAGCTCCGTAAGTAATCACCTCATCTGCTGCATTTCGGATAGCAAGCGGAGTGCGATCATCAGGATCAACGCTCATTCCTCCGGTGCAGACAACCAGTTCTGCCCCTTTTTCAATCCACTCTTTCACAGCCTTTGTAACCATGTCAGCATCGTCGCTGCAAAGAGTATCGCCGAGCACTTCCATCCCGCACTCTCTTATCTTTTCTTTTACAACAGGGGTAAATTTATCTTCGATCCTTCCGTGATACACTTCGCTTCCGGTTGTCACAACAGCCGCTTTCATCGTACGAAACGGCAGAATCGTAAAAATAGGTTCGTTCTCGCACATCCTCTCAATCTGCTCCATCTTTTCCTCTTCGATCACGAGAGGGACGACACGCATTCCTACAACCTTATCCCCCTTTTTCACCGGAAAATTCCCGTGGCGGGATGCGATCACAATCTGCCCTAATCCATTTACCGCATTCAATTTATCTTGATCTACTTTAAGCAGTCCGTCCGTTTCCGCCGTCAGCTCGATCTTCCCTTCTTTCGCCTCAGACGCTTTCAGAAATTCTCCCTGACATACACGCCTAAGGACTTCCGCAGCATCATTTTCATGGAGCATTCCTTCCTGTTTCTCCCATACGTACAGGTGCTCTTTTCCAACCGAAAGCAATACCGGAATATCTTCTTGTGTCACTACATGCCCTTTTCTGAACACTGCGTCTTTCACAACGCCGGGAATGATCTGCGTAATATCATGACAAAGTACGCTTCCGACAGCTTCTTCTGTCTTGATCAGTTTCATATATTCTCACTCTTTCCACTCTTTTCCAATTTTATCCAATTCTTCCATCCATAACGCTGCACATGCATCACTCGGCATCCTCCAGTCTCCGCGCGGCGAAAGAGCTACACTTCCGACTTTCGGACCGTCCGGAAGACAAGAACGTTTAAACTGCTGTGAGAAAAATCTCCGATAAAATGTTTTCAGCCATTTTAGAATCGTTTCTTTTTCGTAAATTTCCTCAAAGGTATTCTCTGCCAAACGGAAGATTTTCTCCGGTGAGAAACCAAACCGAAGCATATAGTATAAGAAGAAGTCATGCAATTCATATGGACCGACAAGATCTTCTGTCTTCTGTGCAATGTCTCCGTCTTTCGGCGGAAGAAGTTCCGGGCTCACAGGCGTATCAAGCACATCATAAAGCACCTGTCTTAACGATTCGTTTTCTGTTGTATCCGCCGCATACTGAACGAGATGACGCACAAGTGTCTTCGGGACAGATGCATTGACACCGTACATTGACATGTGGTCTCCATTGTATGTTGCCCATCCCAACGCCAGTTCCGACATATCGCCTGTGCCGATCACCATACCGGCTTCACGGTTCGCTATATCCATAAGCACCTGCGTCCGCTCTCTTGCCTGTGCATTTTCATAAGTCACATCATGCACATCAGAGTCATGCCCGATATCTCTGAAATGAATATTCACCGCATCGGCGATCGGCACTTCAATCAGTGTCGCGCCTGTCTGTCTCGTCATTTCACATGCATTACGATATGTTCGGTCTGTCGTTCCGAAACAAGGCATCGTAACCGCTATAATCTCTTTCTTATCTCGCTCAAGCATCTCAAACGCCTTAGCTGTCACAAGCAGAGCCAATGTCGAATCCAAACCGCCTGAAATACCGACAACTGCCGATTTTGCGTGAGTGTGTGCTAATCTTTTCTTCAATCCCATCGCCTGAATGGTCAGGATTTCTTCACAGATGTGCGCCCGAGCCGCTTCATCAGACGGTACGAACGGATGTCGTGAATAAGTTCTCGTAAGAACAGTATCACACGTTTCCACATGAAACGGCACAATTACCGGACTATGATCCTTTAATGTTTTCGGAGAAAATGTTGTGTTTTTCCGCCGCTCACCTACAATTTTCTCCAAATCGATCTCACCGTAAATAATCTCATTCTTATAACGTTTTGACTGCCGAAGGATCGTTCCGTCTTCTGCGATAATATTATGTCCTCCAAAAACGAGATCTGTTGTCGATTCCCCTTCTCCGGCATTCGCATAAACATATCCTGCGATCAGCCGCGCCGACTGCCCTGCAATCAGCCGCGTTCTGTAACTTCCTTTTCCGACTGTTTCATCACTAGCCGAACAGTTGACAATGATCGTCGCCCCGTTCAAGGCTTCCTCTATACTTGGCGGCAAAGGCGACCAGACATCTTCGCAGATCTCTGCCCCTACAAGAAACTCCGGCATCTCATCAGACTGAAACAAGATCTTCGGTCCAAAAGGAACTTTTTCTCCTTCAAATGCAATCCATTTTACAAAATCCGGTCCCGGAGTAAATTGACGCATCTCGTAGAATTCTCCATAATTCGGAAGAAACGTCTTTGTCGTAAACCCGATCACTTTTCCGCCGTTAACTGCCGCCGCCACGTTATAAAGTTTTCCGCTTTCTGTAAACGGCATCCCTACAAATGCCAAAACATCTTTGCCTTTCGTATAAGCTGCGATCTTCTTCAGCCCGCTGTATGACGCTTTCAGCAAAGCGTTCTGCGTAAAAAGATCTCCGCACGTATATCCTGTCACACATAATTCAGGAAACACGATCAGCTTCGCTCCATTTTCACACGCCTGATCGATCGCCTTGCATATCTGTTCCGTATTATATTCCACATCCGCCACGCGAATATCCGGCGTAGCAGCCGCTGCTTTTACAAAACCATGTCTCATCCTTATCTCCACCTTTCTGCTTCTGTCTTCGTCTGCACCGGCTATCTTCTGCTCTTCTGTCTCCGTCTGCGCAAACCGTCTTCCGCTCTTATCTTCTCTTATCTGCTCTTCTTCAGCAGTACTTTCAGTTCATCTACTGTATAATTATATGCCTCATTGCAGAAATGGCATTTCACCTCAATATCTTTGCCATCGTCGATCATCGCCTGAATATCTTTCTTTCCGATACTGATGATTGCCTTTTCAATCCGTTCTTTTGAACAGTTACAGTAAAATTCTGCCGGCATCGTATCTGTAATCTCAAGATCAAGTCCTTCTAATACATGAGAAAGCATTTCTTCCGGCGTATGCCCATGATCTAACATAGAAGTTACAGACTGAATATTTTTAATATTTTCTTCCAGCTTATTCAACACTTCATCCTCAATAAACGGCATGACCTGAACGATAAATCCGCCTGCGCAGCGCACTGTATTGTCTTTTTCCATAAGAACGCCCAGTCCTACAGACGACGGAACCTGCTCCGACGTAGCAAAATAATAAGTCAGATCTTCCGCGATCTCCCCTGTCTGAAGGATCGTCTGCCCGGAATACGGCTCTTTCAATCCCATATCTTTTATCACTGTCATCACGCCTTGACCCAAAGCTCCTCCGACATCTAACTTTCCGTTTTTCGGCGGAAGAATCACATTCGGTTCATGAACATATCCTTTTACCTTTCCCTGACTGTCTGCCGTCACCGTAAGACCGCCGATCGGACCGGAACATTTAATCTGAATTGTCAGCATGTCCGTGTCATTTTTCATCATGCTTCCCATCATCGCTCCACCTGTCAGCAGTCTTCCCAAAGCCGCCGTCGCAACCGGACTCGTTTTATGACGCTGACGCGCTTCCTCTGTCAATTCCGTTGTCACAGCCGCAAATGCACGGATCTGCGCATTTGCAGCAGATGCTCTTACAATATAATCTTTCATCAATTTTTCTCCTGTTCTATTTATTTTCCATTTTCACGAGCGATCACGCAAACTCTCTCGCTCATATCATTCGCTTCTTCTTTCGTATCGGCATCGTAAGCCTCCACAAACACAAGACCTGCATGTTCCAAAAGTTCTTTTATCTCAGCAAGCGTGTACCCTCTTTGATAATGAGTCTCCGTATATCTCCGATACAAACTGCCGTTTTCAACACTTTCTTCCTCTGAGAACAATTCCTCTTCCGGAAGATCCTCCTCTGAATCATATGCGTGTTCCATAGGGGTAAATTTTTCCGAAATAAACAGCGTCAGATCATACTCATTGATCTGTTCTTTCTCATAATATCTGTTATCCCATATGAAGCTGCACACGCCGCGGTCTTCCGCAATCGTACTGTCACCGATCACATCACGGTACTTATGAACGGTATTAAAATCAAATAAAAAAATTCCTTTCGGATCAAGATAGTTGTTAACAAGACGGAATACTTCTTCCAGTTCTTCCGGCTCTGTCATATAATTAACGGAATCACAGACGCTTACAACCGCCCGCACTGTTCCGTATAATTCAAACTCACGCATATCCTGAAGCAGATAAAGAATATCATGTCCCGACTGCATCCTCTTTTCCATCGCCAGTTCCAGCATCTCTTCCGAATTATCGATTCCGATCATATCGTATCCATATTCGGCAAGCCTCTCTGTCATCGTTCCCGTTCCGCATCCGAGGTCAAGTACGATCCCGTCCGGCACACCGTGTTCACAAAGCTTTTCACGAATGTGCCCTGCCCATTCGCCATAAGGAACATTATCCATAAATGTATCATAAACATACGCAAAACTTGTATACGCTTCCAAAATCGTTCCCTCCTAATATCACACAACACATAAAATCAGCCGATCAGCTCCGCCGCATTCATCGTTCTGCCATGTATGTAAATCGATCGGCCTGCGAAGATAAATCAAAAGCTATTTTTTGCTGTATTAGAAGTGTAACACATTTTGCAGATAATTTGCACTGTAATTTCACATAGAATGTTTTAGAGGATAACAGTGGCGTTAGCCACAATAAGCACACAATGCGGTTTTACGAATGGCGCAGGCTGAACTGTTACTTTAGAGGAACCTCTTATTCGTTATTACCAGAAAGAGACGCCGCATAGCGCGACGCCTCTCTGTTTTGTTTCATTTTTCACTTTTTATCAAGACAATTTTTGCGATATCCGATCTGTCTCTTTCAGACTGTTCAGATTAGTCTTCTTTCTTACGAAGAGCTACGACTGCTGCTCCTGCCGCTAACATCAATCCTGCAAGCGGAATGATCGGTGATACGGAATTGTCGCCTGTCTGAACTGCTTTGTCTTCATTTTTCGGATTCTCCGGTGTCGGATCTGTTGCTGTTTTCGTAAAGTTTGCTTTCAATGTCACTGCTCTGTCAACTTCAAACTTGTACTCTGCTTTATCAGAAACTGCTTTGCCGTCTACTGTCCAGTTCACGAACTTGTATCCTTCTTTTGCTTTCGCGATCGCCGTTACGATTTCTCCTGCTTTATAGCTTTCTTTTGCAGGATCAAGTTTTGCTGTTCCCATCTTGTTGTCATTTACATCCACATTCAATTTGAATGTATCTTCTGCAGTAATCTTTTCGAAGTTCGCTTTCAGATTGAGAGCTCCTGTCACTTCAAAACGATATACTGCATCTTTGGAAACTTCTTTACCATTCACTGTCCAGTTTACGAATCTGTATCCTTCTTTCGCTGCAGCTGTTGCTGTCACCTTATCTCCTTCGGCATATTCTTCTTTTGCCGGATCAAGCGTTACAGATCCCTTCTTGTCATCATTTGCTTTTACTGTTACTGTAAATTTCTCTGCCGGTTTTTCTTTCTCTTTAAAGTTTGCAATCAAATCCATATCTTTATCTACAGTAATTTGATATGCTGCCGACTTAGAAAGTTCTTTACCACCTACTGTCCAGTTTACAAACTCATATCCTTCTTTCGCTTCTGCAATAACTGTTACTTCTTCTCCTTTTACATAACTGTCTTTCTTCGGATCAATCGCAACAGTTCCCATATTATTATCATTTGCTTTTACTGTTACTGTAAATGTCTCTACCGGTTTTTCTTTCTCTTTAAAGTTTGCTGTCAGCTCTGTATTCTTTTCTACTGTAAACTTATATGTAGCTCCTTCAACTGTCTGTCCATCTACTGTCCAGTCTACAAACTCATATCCTTCTTTTGCTGTTGCCGTTGCTGTTACTTCTTCTCCTGCATTGTATTTCTCTTTTGCAGGACTAAGCGCTACATCTCCCATGTCCGCATTATTTGCTTTTGCTGTTACTGTAAATGTCTCTTCTACAGGCGGCTCTTCCTTCTCTTTCACTGTAATCGTCATTACAGAATGTGCCTTTGCTGTCAGATTCAGTTCCGCTGATTCAGCCGTAAGCTCTGTTGTTTCAATCGCTACTTTATTCGGCTCTGTCAAGCTGTTCTCATCAGCAAAATTTTCACCTGCAAGTGTCTGTATTGTTACTTTTTTACCTGTCAGATCTACGCCATCTACTTTAACATGGAGTTTCTTATCATTTACACGGTCTGTATTTACTACAACTACATATAACGTTCCGTCTTCACCTTTACTTGCGATTGCAGAATATGCTTTTGTACCATTTGCCAAAGTCTCTACATGTTCAAACTCTGTTCCTACTACTTCTGTTCCTTTAGAGAAAGAATTAGCGAACAGTTCGAATACTTTCGCTGAAGGTGTTGAGAAGAAACGGAAGTTTCCTTCTCCGGTTCCCTGATCTGCACCTGTCTGCGGCACTGCCTGAATAACTGCCTGCTGTGTAGGTCCAAGTGAATCAGCTCCTGAACTGTACCAGTCTACAAGACAGTGTTTCTGAATGTACGGACTTCCAAGACGAACGTACTCCATAAGCACTTTTGCAATATATACTGCATGCGTCTGTGAACGAAGAAGCGGTGATGTAGATCTGAAAATACCATACTCAGATATAACCGGAACTTTTCCTTCTGGAAGCATATTTACATAATTTTCCACTTTTTTAATTCCCACATCTTCAGCAAGTTTCATTGCATTATCATAGAACACATCATTCGGATTATTCTCGCCCGGATTTCCACAGTATGGATGAATTGTCAACCCATCGTAATACTGACTCCGATCTCCCTGCTTCATTTTATCAATAAATCCTTGTGTCTCATAGCTTGAATATACATAGCAGGATGCCTTTTCTGTGCTTCCATTGTTCGCATTGATCTCGTTGATCTCTGCTGTCATATCTTTCATTGCTTTAGAAACGTCTATAAATCCATCTCTATCAACTCGATATGTCACATAGATCTGCTGACCCTGTGCAGGAATTTTACCATGTGTTCCATCTCCGAAATGGATTGATCCGTCTCTGTAGTCGATTGTTACTTTCTTATCTTCTGCTCCTGCAGAATCTAAGCTTTCAACAATCTCCCATTTTTCATTGTTCCCTTCACCGTCAGTACCTACCCATACTTCAACGCTTCCCTCTTCAACTGCTTTGAAGTCTTCTACTAACGTCTTTCCATCTTTTCCTGTCATCGGATTCGGGTTTGCATAACGCATGTAACGAACCTGATTTGCTGTTCCGTCACTGACAGATGCAGCCTTATTCCAGTTGTCCTTCTTCACTGCATACTGCTTTGTGAAACTTGCAACTCCACCTTCTACATACGCTTTTTCAGCTCCACCATCTACTTTTGACATCCAATACTGCTGTGACGCTGTTCCGTCATCACCACCCTGGTTGTTCTCGTTTCCGATCTCAAAATAGCGTACATTATAAGGCTCTGCATGTCCGTTTTCTTTTCTCACATCTGCCCATGCAACGCCACCGCCCGGATTGCTTCCTGCCGGAGCATTCAGATACTCTACAAGGTCTGCGGCATCCTGTGCTGAACCACGTCCGAAACCATATACATAAACGATTTCTGACTGAACATCATCGCGATATGCGAAGTCAGCTACTTCTGTCAATCCAAAGTTCGGAGCGATTCCAGCCTGGTTTGTATTGTTATAAAATCCATGGATCTGTTTTACGCGCTGTTCCTTCGGTCCGATAGATTCTTTCCAACGGAACAAGTTAGAGATTGTTCCTCCCGGATAACGGATAGAACCAAATCCCGCGTCTTTATAAAGTTCCGCGAACTCATCTTTCATCGTCATTGTCGTACTATCAAAAGATCCATATCCATTGAAAGCATACCGATGGTTGATACCGATTGTGGCACTGTCAATGGAACGTTCCTCTGTTTCAGGAGAAACAGTAAGCACAACGCCGATCTCTGCACGATAATTCTTCATCGCATCTTCAAGCGTTTTAATCATCGCAGAAATTTCTGACAACGCACTGGATTCACTTAATTTTTTTGCATCTGCGATTGCCGTTTTCAAAGCTTTCGCAGCATCTGCATTCTCATCCAACTTTCCTGATGCATCTAACTCTTCTGCTGCTTTGATCTGTTCTGTCAGCTGTGGGAAGAGCATTGCTCCTGCTTTCTCTTCATAAACAGCCTTTGCTTCATCTGCTGTTAAAACTTTCTCATATACACGAATTTCATCTACAAGACCTCTCATAGAAAGAGGGTCATTACCTGCATTTTTATGACGTCCAATCAGAAGGCTTGTCAATTCATTGACTACCTGACTACCTGCATCTTTCTCACTATCTTTTTCGCCGTTTATATAAAATGCAATTTTCTTCGTATCTTTATTATATGTTGCCATTACATGTTGCCACTGGCTAAGGTCAACCGCCTTATCACTGTATACATTGCTTGCATTTACATATGTCGCGTACTTATTGTCTTTTGTAAACTGTAAAAATGTACGTCCGTTTCCATTCTGCTGCAGAAGAACTGTATTTTTCCCTTCTCTGTTTGTAGATGTATCATATTTAAACCACAAAGAAATCGAATAACTCTTCTGAGACGTATTCATAATCTGAGGAATTTCCATCATTCCCTGATTTCCGGCTGTAAATTTCAAAGATTTTCCGAAAATCGTGTTTTCCGCAACAGAAACATTATCTCCCGACAATGTTCCTTCATATTTGGACTGATCCTGTACATTCGGAACTTTCTTTTCATTCACGTTTTCAAAATCATAATACGCAATGAGCCCGTCTTCAATCCCTGTGTTTTGAGGTTCATCTGCGGCCCATGCCAACGCGGGCATGCTAAACAACATACTGCATGCTGTCAATCCGCACAACCCTGTCCTCCACATTTTCTTTTTCATACTTTTTTCTCCATTCTACAATGCTGTTTTTTTCTGCTATTGCCAAACTGTCTTTCGGCTTTTTTCCTCCCCCTAAAGACAGTATCATTATATATTTTATCATAAATTAATTTTTTTTAAAGTTTTTATGCAAATTTTCTTCTATCTAATGACAAAAATGGAATATTCCACGATTTTTTGCAATATTATTCATCTATTTTCCTTTATTTTATGTGTATTTTGTATATAAATTTTCTCCACTGTTATTTCTCCGCTTCCAAACGCTCTCCAAAGGAAAACAAAATGAACAAAACCCTGCAAACTTTATTGATTGATCAAACAAGTCCCATACTTTTTAAAAGGAACAGCCATCCCGTCAATGTAAACGCACTGAATACAGTTGTCAGCATGACAACGCCCGACGTCACCGTACCTTCATGTCCCATATTTTTCGCCATGACATAACAGCTCACTGTTGTTGCCGATCCAAGCATTACAAGAATCGCGATAAGCTCTTCTCTTCGAAATCCAAGCATTACCGCGAGAGGGAGAAATACGGTTGTAAAACCGACAAGTTTCAACGCGCAGGCGGCAATTACCGGTTTGATCTTTCCAATCGTCTTCTGAACATCGAAGGATGCTCCAAGAGCCATCAGTCCAAGAGGGGTTGCGACAGCACCCACATTTGATACTGTTTTTCCTATTATACAGGGCATTGGAATCCGAAGCGCCGACCAGAGCAGTCCTGCCGCAATCCCGATTATAATCGGATTTGTGACAATCCCTTTCAGTGTCTTTTTCCACAATTCTTTATCTAATTTCCTTCGTTCCGGCTGAAAGAACGACAATACAACAACAGCCATTATATTATACAGCGGCACGCTTCCGATAATCATAAGGGGCGCTAATCCTGCATCTCCGTATATATTTCGGATAAACGCGATACCAAGAAGCGCTGCGCTGCTTCTGTATGACGCCTGAATAAATTCGCCTCTTATTCCACGATCTTTCCACAGAAAGGAAATACCCGCAGCCAGCGCAATGCTTGCAAATGTCACGAAGAAGCAAAACAAAACGAACTTCAAATTCCACACTTCTTGAAAATCTACGGTTGCCAGATCTTCAAAAACAAGGATCGGAAGGGGCACGAGAAAGACAAACTGATTCATTTTCGAGGCAAATACCTCGTCGATCCAGCCAAGTTTCCGAAAGAGAAACCCCAGCGCCATTAACAAAAAAATCGGCGCTGTAGCATTTAAACTGAAGATTAAATTTTCCATTTTTTCTTTCTCCTTATCTGCAAATCACCGGAAGTGCCAAAAGGCACATTCCCGGATTGTAAGCGGTCGCCATTGCAATAGCCGTATTTCCATGCAGCATCTGCATTTTTCCTTATCACAGGCAGTTACTCTGTCCGAAGAGCGGTCACAGGATCACTTTTCGCCGCCTTTTTAGACGGAAGCAGACCGCCAAGCAACGTCAAAATAACGCTTAGAATAATCAGTACGATTGCCGGAATTACCGGAAGAACCGCGCTCACATCATTCGTTCCCGCCAAATGATGGATCAACGCATTTCCCGGAATCAGGAGCAGAAGCGTCATCCCGATTCCAATCACTCCTGCGCACAGACCGATAATAAACGTCTCCGCGTTAAACACTTGCGAAATATTGCTCTTGGAAGCTCCGATCGCGCGCAGGATTCCGATCTCTTTCTTTCGCTCAAGAACGCTGATATAAGTGATCACACCGATCATGATCGATGATACGACAAGGGAAATCGCCACAAATGCAACAAGTACATAACTGATAATATCTATAATCTGCGTCACAGATGACATCAGCGCGCCGACCATATCCGTATAAGTAATCACCTGCTCTTCTTTCCCTGCACCTTCCATCTTTCTGTTATAATCGTCCAAGATCTTAACTACTTCTTCTTTGCTCTCAAAATCTTTTGGGTAGATTGAAACAGCAGCCGGCACAGCGAAATCAACATAACCTAACTGTTTGAGATTGTTGTCATATGTAGCGCTTTGCGCCGCTCCCATGGACATCATCAGTTCCGCCAGTTCTTCCCCTGTCATGTTCATTCGAAATGCTTCGGCAAATGCATCTTTATCTACATGCACAGCGTTTTGCAGACTGCTTCCGACCTGCGTCATTGCCTGTCCCATAGAAGTCTGCAGTCCTTCAGCAAGCTGATCCATGATCTGCCCCATCGCTGATGTGATCTGTCCTTCGATCGCTGTCCCTGCTGCTCCTGCATAGGAAGAAACCGCATCTTTCATATAAGAGCCAAATGCACTTGTAATCTGCTGTTCCAGACTTTCAACATCTACGATTCCTTTCATCCCGTCAGACAATCTCTGACTGCCGTCCTCGGTCTTCAGATATGCGATAAAATGTTCTCCGATCTTTGTCGGATCAGCCAATCCGTTTTCTGACGCATAACGAACGTATCCTTCTGCAAGTTCCAATGAAAGCTTTTGTATCTGTTCTCCTGTAATCTCAAGATTTCCCGCCATATCGCCAAAAATTTCTCCTGCATATCGATTCAATATTTCTTTTGCCTCTTCGGTCTGCATATATTCAGTCAAATATTCGTCAAACTTTGACGGATCTTCATATCCGTTTTCAACGATAAACGTTCCGTATCCCTGCGCAATTTCCTTCACCATTGCCTGAAGCTGTTCCACTGTTGCAGACATCCCGCTGCCTGACTGGATCATTTCACCGATGTTTCTTCGGATGATCTCCTGCGCATCCGAAGTTCCGAGATATTGCCCGAACTGCTCTGCCAGCGAAGAGTAATCTGCCTCTGGATGTGCAGCGGCATATTGTGCATATCCTTCTGTCAGGCTTTCCGCCAAAGGACGGAATCCATCCGGGCTAACTGTAAGTTCCAGATCTTTGAGCAGCGCTTCCAGATTCATCTGCGGCAGTTCGGGAAGCTGAACTTGTATCTTACTTAAATCTAACAGACCTGAGAGATTGACTGCATTTCCGGCAGAACGAAAAATTTCAGAAAAATCAGCCGTCTTTTCGATTCCTGAAAAAGCATTTTTATCAAATGCAAACGCCTGTGCAAGTTTCTTCTCATCGATCGTGATCAGCGAATCCATATCAAATCCGCCCTTTGCATTTTCTTTCCCGAAAGGTTCTCCGGTAAGGACGTTCAATTTTGGATCTGCTTTCTGATCTTGCACGATCTTTGATCTTTCTGCCCCTTCTGCGACATGTTTTATCAGCGAAGCAGGATAATTGATCCCCGGCATCAAAGCCGCGCCGTTTGCATCTTCTCCCGGCTGAACAATGCCGACGATCTGAATCGGTTCCGCATTTTTCACAAGCTTCTTCATATAAGCCGCATCTCCTGAGCGATCTTTCCACACATGATAACTGTTGTCATATTCATAATAATCCGCACTGTTTACTAATTTAAACTCTTTCCCCAGAATATCATCATATGTATATAAACTTGTATCTTTCGGAATCTCGATCTGCTCTTCCTCTACAAACCCCGCCACCATCTCTTCTAATTCCAGCGGATCCCTCAGTCCCAGCGTATAGAGCAGTTGATCGCTCATTCCTCCGCCTGAAGTAAGCACAAGAACACATTCGTTATACGCTTTCGGCCATCGGCCTGCTTTCACGTCATACTGATTTTTATACAGATCAGGATCTGACGGCATTTGATAAAAAACATCCGTGCTCATCATCGATGACATCAGGCTGTTCGAGCCGACAGAAGAGCCAAGTCCCGCCGCCTCAAAAGAGCGATCCGGGTGGACTTGTCGGACATTTTCCCCATCCTGCGCATAAATCTGAGGGACAACCTGATAAGAATACTCAACTGCATTTGTATATTGATCGATCTGGCTTTCCTCACTGTCTAAAAATTTTTTCAAAGATTCCAAATCATTTGAATCCATTGTGGAAAACATATTTGTGACCATATCGATCACCCATATCTTCTCTTTTTCCTTCCCTTCATCTTTCTCTGACAAAGCAGCGGTTTCCTCGGTTTTCGGATTCTCCCCTCCGGTCATCATGGAAGTAAAATCAAAACCTGTGCTTTGGATCTGAAGCGGATATTGAGAAAGTGTCTCCCGCTCAATATTTTTTATGTAGTCGTTCACCCCTGCCGACAAAGAAAGGATCAGCGCAATACCGATAATTCCGATCGAGCCGGCAAAAGAAGTTAATAAAGTTCTTGCTTTTTTCGTCTGAAGATTATGAAAACTCAGGGAAAGAGCCGTCAGAAATGACATGGAAGATTTCCCCATATTTTTATGCTCCGGCACAGCTGCTGTGCCCTCGTCCACAAGAAATTCATCGCTGTCCGAACGGATCTTCCCGTCTTTAAGTTCCACGATTCTTGTCGCATACTGCTGCGCCAGTTCAGGATTATGTGTTACCATGACAACGAGCCGATCCTGTGCTACTTCTTTGAGCAGCTCCATTACCTGAATACTTGTCTCGCTGTCAAGCGCTCCTGTCGGTTCATCGGCAAGAAGGATATCAGGATTATTCACAAGCGCTCTTGCAATGGCAACTCTTTGCATCTGCCCGCCGGAAAGCTGACTTGGACGCTTATGGATCTGCTCACCTAATCCGACCCGTTCCAATGCCTGCTTCGCCCGTTCCCTGCGCTGTGCCTTCCCGACTCCTGAGATCGTAAGCGCCAGTTCCACATTTGACAAAAGCGTCTGATGGGGGATCAGATTATAGCTTTGAAACACAAAACCGATCGTGTGATTTCGATAGGAATCCCAGTCGCGGTCTTTGTACCTCTTCGTCGAAATCCCATTTATGACCAAATCCCCGCTGTCATACCGATCCAATCCTCCTATGACATTGAGCAGAGTCGTTTTCCCCGAGCCGCTCGGTCCTAAGATTGCCACAAATTCGTTATCCCGCAAATTCAGGCTGACTCCGTCCAGCGCTTTTTGAACAAGACTTCCCGTTCTGTATTCCTTACATATTTTCTTTATCTGGAGCATACTGTTTTTGTTCCTTTCCACGTCTTCAATCTATCTCATCCTCTAAACAATATCCCGTCTGACCTGCTCTAAGCGGCAGACTTTCCACCCTCAAGAATACTAAATTTAATGATAGTCCAAAATCCTGCCTCTTTCAAGATGATTTTCCAAAGCACTTTTCATCTACAATTTTCCAAAGCTCACCTACCAGCCTTTTAAGAAAAACAGCCCTGCGCCTAATCCTTTACCGAGAGCGGCGCTGATCACGAAAGCCGCCGCATATCTTACGATCCGGGCACGGCGCATAAAGATCGGGAACACATTTAGTATTTCCGCCAGCGCCATTGACCAGCATCCGACAAAAATACCTGCAAACATTCCAAACAGAATCTGTACTGCCCCTCCCCCAAAAGGTACCAGATAAGAGGGTGCGGTTCCTTCCAGAAAAGGCCGGAGCAGGAAAACGATATTTCCGATGATCCCGCCAAGCGCCACGCTTGTTTCATAGAAAAGGATCTTATCCCCTGTATGTGTCCGATCTGCAAAATCAGCGATCACCCCAAGTTCCACGATAAAAGAAAACAAACCGCCTGCCACAGCCGCCCCGGCACTTAAACCAATAAGCGTCAAAATAAAAAAATTCACGGAGTTTTCTCCCCCTTCCCGACGTTCTTGCTGCCGATATCGATCTCTTTTTCTTTTCTCGCCGCATTTTCAATCAACGTCGTCTGTATATCATTTTCATAAATTCGCATCTGTACTTCCATCGGCGTAGGATCGACCGTAAAACGTCGTTTCCCGAAATGATTAAAAAAGATCAGAATACCGATAATAAGCCCGGCAGAATATGCGATCTCCAAAATCGTTATACCGCCCGGCTTATTTCCGGTGACAAGACGATAGATCTGATCAAACAGTTTCGTCACATCCACGTCGTTATTAAACGCCATAATCGAGAATGCCGCCCCACAAAATGTCACAGCCGTCACAAAAGCTGTTTTTATCAAGTGCCATGCGTAAGACGGCGTTTTCTGATCTTCATATGTCACGATGATATCTGTCTCTCCCAAATTCTGTACTTCCAACTCTGGGTATTGTCCATGGATACATGCAATGATTTTCAGCACAGAAATAACGCATCGTTGATTTCCCGTTTTCTTAAACTTCAACAGTTTCATCGTTTTCAATTTCGGCAGGATCGACTGATCAGAGCACTCCATCGACAACAAATCTCCGAGCGTTACATCCGGCTTCGTCACTTCCACATCTCTGTCACCTTTAATATACAATGTTTTCCCTGATGCCATCAGCGCGGTCCTCGCTTTCTCTTCGAATTAAGAACCCTTCTTCCGAATGTCCTTTCGGAGCATTCATATAATACACTGCTCCGATTACAACTGCCGTAAACACGACGATCAACAGACAGATCCATACTTTTCTTCGTCCGTTTCCATCTTCCATCATATCACCCGACTCCTTTTCACTGCGTTTTCGGTAACTCTAACCGCTGTTTACTGTCAGTATGCTGACTTCGCCGGATTTTATACCCCTCTTTTATATTCCTCCACCTTTTTTTCTTAATTTTTCGATAATCCGTTTTTCCGATCTTGACACCTGTACTTGAGAAATTCCCATGATCTTTCCGACATCACTCTGGGTTCGCTCTGCAAAATACCGAAGATAGATCAACTGCTTTTCTTCTGCATCCAACGTTTCAAGAAGCTCTTTCAGTACGATCAGGTCTAAGATTTTTTCTTCTTCTTTTTCTTTCTCCTCCAGTTTATCGAGAAGCCGTATCTCGCTTCCTTCCTTTTGATGAACCGGTCGATAAATCGATTCTATCTCACATCCTGCTTCCATCGCCTGCACCAGTTCTTCTCTTCCCACCCCTACTTCTTCTGACAGTTCTTCCATTGTAGGCTCCCGCCCCAGCAGACCGATGAGCCGTTCCCTTGCCTGTACGCTTTTATAGGCAATCTCTTTGAGTGAACGGCTTACTTTGATCATTCCGTCATCCCGCAGAAATCGTTTGATCTCTCCGGAAATAAGCGGAACTGCATAAGTAGAGAATTTTACGTTATACGTCAGATCGAACTTATCGATCGCTTTAAGCAGACCGATACTTCCGATCTGGAACAAATCTTCGTGCTCCGCGCCTCTGCCGAGAAACCGTTTTACGACACAGTGCACCAGTCCGACATTTTCTTCCACGAGCTGTTCTCTCGCCACTTTATCCCCACTGTGTGACCTCTTAATCAAAGCGATTGTGTCGTCCATATATCCCTGCCTTTTCCGACTGCTTTTTTCATCCGCACCCGTGTTCCTTTCCCGAGTTCAGATTCCACTTCCACGCTGTCCATAAACGCTTCCATAAACGCAAATCCCATACCTGACCGATCCTGTTCCGGCTTAGTCGTATACATCGGACACATTGCCTCCTCGATATTTTCGATCCCTTTTCCCTGATCGCATACTTCCACTGTAAATACGTTCTCCTCAATCATGCATTTAATATATACTTTCCGTACTTCTTTTTCATATCCGTGGATAATTACATTTGTCACCGCTTCCGACACAGCGGTCTTTACGTCCGCCACCTCTTCTACCGTAGGATTTAACTGTGTCATAAATGCCGCCACTGCCACACGCGCAAAGCCTTCATTCGCCGACCTGCTGTCAAACTTTAATTCCATTTCATTTGCAGGTGTCATTCTTCTTCCTCCTCATAGATCTGCATTATTTTCGTCACTCCTGACAAGGTCAATATTTTTCGGATGCGCGCATTTGCATGCACTGCCCATACTTCCCCGCCGATCAGGGAAATCGTTTTATAACGCCCCATAATAACTCCGATACCGGAACTATCCATAAAATCTGTGTTTTCAAAATCAAAGATCACATATTTAATATGATTTCGGTCGATCAGTTTATCTGCTTCCCGCTTCATCTCCTCCGCATTATGATGATCCACTTCTGCCGGAAGATAGATCGTCAGACAATTTTCCTGCACCTGATATTCCATCTTTTTGCCGTCTCCTTCTTATCATAAAATTTATGGGATTTCTTTTTACAAGATTTTCCGCATATAAAAAGGACATGTCTTTCAACACATCCTTTTCTTTCGTAATCTATCTGTTTTTTCGTCTGTAATACTATTCCTGCGCGCCGCCCGATGCCTGTGAGATCTCGTCCAGTCCGGTCTGCGCCTCAGCAGCGTATTCCGAGCCTGCATACGTCTCTGTCACTTTTTTGAAATAAGCGGACGCATTCTCGTTATCTCCGTTTCCTTTATATGCCTGTGCCAAATACAGCAGCGCCTGACCGTCATAATATCCTTCATTCATGCGCACAACTTTGGACAACGCGTCAACCGCAGACGCATAATCTCCTGCGTTCAGAGCCTCTTTGCCGGCAGCGAATTTTGCATCGCATGCTTCCGGATACACCGCCGCCGTCAGTTCGTCATACTTTGTCTGTCCGGTCTGCTTCAGCGTATCTCTGCTGATCTCAAGCAGAAGATCTGCCAGATCAGAATCTACATAGCTTCCCGAAGCATACTGTGCGTCTATACTTAACAGCTTTTCATAACTGTCTGCCGTTGTCTGTGCAAGCTGCGCGTTCGCCTGCGCATCTTCTCCTGACGCCCGATAATTGTCCAGCGTTCGTGTCTGCGCGCTGACCTGCGCTTCCAGCGACTTGATCTCGTCTGCATATTCCCGCATCTGATCATTCATCCGCTCTGACCGTGACTGATTTACGGCAGGCGCTACGAGAAACCAGATAATCGCAGCTCCAATCGCCGCTCCGATAAAAATATTCGCAACAGCAAGCTGACCTGTAACCTGTTTTAATTTGGAATGTTTCGGCTGAATGATCGTTTCATTTCCAAGGTTATATTCAACTGCCTCTTCCTTTTTTTTCTCTTCTTTTGTCTTCTTTTTCCCCTTTTTAGTCAGCTCGTGCATATACAAAAGCGTGATCTCATTCGTCGTATCAAGCTTTCTCGCCGTCTTGATCGTCTGTCTTGCATGTGAATACTGACCTGTATGCAGATAGATCAACGTCAGAAGCTGATACGCCTTTAAAAATGTCGGATGCGCCGCAATCACCTGCTTTAACTGGATCGCCGCCAAATCTTCCCCGTTCTGTTTACAATATGTAAGACATTGATTATATTTCTTGATCGCAAGATCAATCTGCTCAAGCTCCTTAGCTGAAGACTGAACATTTTTTATATAATAGTCTGCAATATTATCCCGCGGTTTTAAATTTTTACTTATAATCCACTCTACAAGAGCTTCCGGCACTTCCCCGATCCCGTAATACACAAGACCGAGAAGGTTTCTTGCGGCTATATTCTCTCTGTTAAACTGAAGACTTTTCCGCAAAGACATGATCGCCCCCGACATATCGCGGATCTTCGCCTTTCTCAGACCGTCGTTATACCAGTAATTAGACTGATACACGATCTTCTTCGTATACTCCATTTATACCCACCATTATCTTTCTACTTCTTCTGATCCATTACCTGCTTTAACAGATCGGTCATATCCGTCAGATCTTCCTGATAGACCGCATTCTCAATATCATCTACCTCAAGACTCGGCTTGAATTTTTTTAATTCTTCTTCGTAATCCAGCATTTTATTTTCCTCCCCAATCCTGAATCGTCTTCTGTTTAAGATACCCCTCTATCATCCCGGTCAGATACAGCGAACCGAGACAGTACACATTTCCGTCTCTTTTTTGACCTGCCGCATATGCAAATGCATCCCTTACTGAACGGATCTCGTGAACCGGCTTATCTGTATATTTTCGAAAAAGTTCTCCCAATTTCTCTGCCCGTGTTCCTCTGGCATCTTCGATCTGCGTCACGATGTAGCATGCTGCGTCTGTATGTCTGCAAAGATATTTTATCATCTCTTCATAATCTTTATCCTGAACTGCGGAAAACAGGATCGCATCTGTACGCCCCGCCTTCCGAGCCGTCTCTGCAAACGCCTCCACTGCGCTTATATTATGCGCGCCGTCCACATATACGCCAGGCAGGACTTCTTCCATTCTTCCCTGCCATCTCACCGCCTCAAGCGCCTCTTTCCATCGCTTCGGATGTCCGTCTTCCCCGAACAGACCGCGCATCACTTCCATCGCAAGCAATGCGTTGTGAGGCTGATACAGACCGATGTTGTTCAATTTCCACGTGGTAGTTCCATAATAATCATTCAAACATGAAAATGCAATATGTTTGTCCTTGATTCCGAGAATTTCGTACGCGTCTTTCCCGATTTTTTTACAGGAACTTCCGCATTTTTCCGCCTCTTTTTCGATGACTGTGTCACTTTCTTCTGACGTCTGCGCATAATATACGGGAACGTGCGGCTTAATAATACCCGCTTTTTCAAAAGCAATCTTCGCCAGTGTATCTCCAAGATACTGCTCATGATCAAGACCGATTGAAGTGATCACAGATGCCGCCGGAGATTCAACGGCGTTCGTCGCATCAAGTCTTCCTCCCAGTCCTGTTTCAAGGACAGCATATTCTGCGCCGTTCTTCGCAAAAGCAAGCATTGCCATCCCAAACAAAAATTCAAAAAAGGTCGGATGGGAAAACCCTTCTGTTTCCATCTCACGAACAGCCCCCATCGTCTCCTCAAACACTTCCAAAAATTGTTCATCCGAGATCATTTTCCCATCTATAACGATTCTCTCATTGATCTTTACTAAATGAGGCGACGTAAAAAGCCCCGTTCGTTTCTGTTCCGAACGGAGCATTCCGTCCAGATACGCGCACACAGAACCTTTCCCGTTTGTCCCCGCCACATGGATGATCTTCATCTTCCGCTGTGGATCTTGGAGTTTTTTCAGAAACATTCTCGTGTGCACCGCATCATTCTTTTTTGTAAATTTTGGAATGTCCAGTATATAGTCTACTGCTTCACTGTATGTCATTTTTCTTTTTCTTCCTTCTCAGAGACAAATGCCTGTCTTCCGTTTTCCGGCGCGTCTTCCTCTGCCGGAAGTTCTGTCAGAGTTCCTGCTTCATACTTATATGTCTTGGTCGTCCTAAATGTCGTATTGCTTGATCCGACCTGCGCGACCATGATCGTATCTCCATCGGCAAGTTCCGACTCCTTCAGATCCAAACGGGTGTTATTCAGAAACGTTGTCTTTTGTTTCTCCCCGTTTATAAATACTTTGCTCTGCTTCGTAAAGTTCTCGCCGTAAATACTGTACGTTTTGTTCGACTGTTCTGATACCTGAGAGATCACGGCGTCTTTTACACCCATATACATGTGGCCTTCCTTCATCGGAGAACCGTCCTCTCCGTACACATACTGATCTCCATACATGATGTCATACTGCAGCAATTCCAAGTCTGCCAGATAATTCTTCGTATGACGGCGTTCCTGATGATAATTGAACACAGTTCCTGTATGAATATCCAATCTTTCAAACACATTCGCCATCACCTGATATGCCGCTACATTTCCATCTTTTTTCTCTAAGCCGATGTTATCCCAAATCACATAATTCGTATTGTACAAATATCGGCTTTTTAAGTCTTTCGCTTCCAGATTCATCGTCGGAAGATGATCTCCGTAAAAGACAAGTACAGTCGGCTCGTTTCTTGCCTCTACTGCACGGACAAGATCTCCGGCAAATTCATCCATTGCATGAACGAGATTGACATAATACTCCCATGCATTTCTTTCTCCTTCATTTTCCACGCCGCTGACAATAATATCCGGATTCTCCAACACTTTTTCCGTCGGGTATTCTCCGTGTCCTTCGACGCTGACCGTAAACACGAAATCCTGTCCTTCTGTTGTGTCCATCGACTCCATGATATTCGGAACAAGAATATCATCTGTCGCCCAGCCTTTCGGCGTTGTCTGGAGAATATTCATAAACTCTTTACTTGTATAGTGATCAAATCCCATATTATTGAATACTTGTGCACGGCTGTAGAAGTTTCCGCCGTTATTATGAAGCGCCTCAGCTCCGTATCCAAGTTTTTCAAGAGCAGATGCTGCGCTTTCCAAAGTACGCGTCTTCGCATATGTTTTATATGGATATTCCCCCGGTCCGAAGAAACGCATACTCATTCCTGTAAGTACTTCAAATTCTGTGTTCGCCGTTCCGGCGCCTACTGACGGCACTTTAAAATATCCGCTTGAATATTCATTGAACATTTTTCTCAGATTCGGAATGGGATCTTCCGAAAAACGAAGCCACTCCACCTCTGTCGGATCAAAAAAGGATTCAAGCTGTACAAAAATAATATTCGGAAGCTGCTCTTCAGAACGTCCGGAAGAACTTTCTGTCAGTTTGCCTCCGTCATTGATCTTTTCCATCGTCTCTTTACTGTATCCCGCCGGTTCGTTGATTCCTGTATTAAATAAACTTGCCGAGAAGCAGTAAGGGAATCCGTAATCTTCATATGCAAATGCAATATTTCCAAAGTAATTTGAAATAACCCGCTTATCAATCGCCAGATTCGTCAGCGCCATGCATCCGACAAAAGAGACGATTACTCCGCCAAGAGCGATCCAGCGATGCATTTTCCCAGTGTACTGTCCGCCCCGTTTCCACATGGAAACGACCCATACGATCAGAGCGCTCACACCGATGATAATCATAATCAGCTCAAACGTATTAAAATAATTCCCCGTCAATTCCAATGCATCTGAAAGGACTTTCAAATCCTGCGCATTAAACGGAGTTACACGCTTTGTCAGAAGATATCCATTGCAGATTCCCAGAAACAGCCAAAACACACTGAGCAAGATCCGGGTAAACACACGCCTTCGCACAAGATATACGATCGTAAATGTTACAAAGATCATACACGAGTTGTATAAAAACACAAGCGGCGTTCCTGTAAGATAAGCCCACGCCTCACCAAACGAAAGTCTTGAAATGACTTCGATAAAAAAGTTGATGATACATGCAAGCAGAAATTGAAGTGGAATGGACAGCCGGTTCATCCATTTATAAACCGGCTGCATTTTCCTGGCGAACTTTCCGTTTCGCCGTTTTTCCAAAATCATCTTCCTGCGTTCTTTTCTCTTTTTAAAGTGCTCCTTAATATCTTCTTTTTTCAGATTCCTAACTTTTGTAAAAAAACCTTTTATATTAGCCAAGACCTACCATTCTCTCCTTTACCTGTGCGAGCATCTGCTCGTATTTCTCGAGTTTGTCCCTCTCTTCCTGAACTTTTGCCGCCGGAGCTTTGCTTACGAATTTCTCGTTTGCAAGCATTCCTTTCGCACGTTTGATCTCCTTGTTCAGTCTCTCTTCTTCCTTTGTAAGTCTTTCTTTTTCCTGCTCGAAATCCACAAGATCCTCAAGCGGCAGATATACGACCGCATCAGGAACTACGATGGATACCGCATTATCCTCTATTCCCTCTTTTGTGCTCTGCACGATAATGTCAGATGCCAGCATAAGCGGCATCACAGACTGTTTAAATCCCTGAATCGCCCCTGTCAGCTCTTCTTTTTCACTTACGATAAAGACGTTTGTTTTCCGGTTGTTCGGAACGTCCATCTCCGCACGGATATTTCGAATTCCTCTTGTGACTGCTTTCACACGCTCCATAACAAATTCATCCTGCGCAAAGTTCCACTCTTCTTTGTATTTCGGCCACTCAGACATCATAAGCGACTCTTCCTCAGGAACGAGCGCCCCGTAAATCTCCTCTGTGATAAACGGCATAAACGGATGAAGCAGTTTCAATCCCTGCGCGAGTACCGTTTTCAATACCCAAAGAGCGCAGTTTGCAGCTTCCGGCGCTTCCTCTTTATGGTAAATACGGAATTTTGCCATCTCTACATACCAGTCGCAGAATTCATCCCAAATAAAGTCATATACTTTCTGAACCGCAATACCAAGCTCGAATTTGTCCATGTTTTCAGTCACATCTTTTGCAAGCGTATTCGCAGCCGATAAAATCCATCTGTCTGCCGGAGTAAATAGATCATGCGACGGTTCGTCGATAATATTTTCATCCATATTCATCATAATGAAACGGGATGCATTCCATACTTTATTCGCAAAGTTGCGGCTTGCCTCAACTCTCTCATTATAGAAACGCATATCATTTCCCGGCGCATTTCCCGTAACAAGCGTCAGACGGAGAGCGTCCGCACCGTATTTGTCGATGATCTCCAGCGGATCGATTCCGTTTCCTAAAGATTTACTCATCTTACGTCCCTGTGAATCTCTTACAAGTCCGTGGATCAGTACCGTGTGGAACGGAGATTTTCCTGTGTGCTCATATCCTGAGAATACCATACGGATCACCCAGAAGAAAATGATATCGTAGCCTGTCACAAGTACGTCTGTCGGATAGAAGTAATCAAGATCTTCCGTCTTATCCGGCCAGCCCAGTGTGGAGAACGGCCAAAGCGCAGATGAAAACCATGTATCAAGCGTATCTTCATCCTGTGTGAAATGTGTGCATCCGCAGTGCGGGCATTTCTCAGGCGCATGTCTGTCTACAACAAATTCACCGCATTCGTCACAGTAATATGCCGGGATTCTGTGTCCCCACCAAATCTGTCTGGAAATGCACCAGTCTTTGATATTTTCCAGCCAGTGGAGATAGATCTTATCGAAACGTTCAGGGACAAATTTTAATTCTCCGCTTTTCAACGCCTCGATCGCCGGTTTTGCAAGTTCTTCCATCTTCACGAACCACTGCTGTTTAATCAGCGGCTCAACTGTCGTACCGCATCGGTCATGTGTTCCGACTGCATGTGTATGCGGAACAACTTTCACGAGATATCCCTGCTCCTCAAGATCTTTTACGATTGCCTTTCTCGCCTCATAGCGTTCCATACCTGCGTATTTTCCGCCCTTTTCATTGATCGTAGCGTCATCGTTCATTACATTGATCTCTTCCAGATCATGGCGTTTTCCTACTTCAAAGTCATTCGGATCATGTGCCGGAGTGATCTTCACAGCTCCTGTCCCAAACTCTTTGTCTACATAATAATCCGCCACAATCGGGATCTCCCTGTTCACAAGCGGAAGAAGTACGTTCTTTCCAATCAGATCCTGATATCTCTCGTCATCAGGATGTACCGCAATCGCCGTATCGCCAAGAAGTGTCTCGGGACGCGTTGTCGCAATCTCAAGGAATCGGTCTGTTCCTACGATCGGATATTTGATATGCCAGAAATGTCCTTCCTGCTCTTCATGCTCTACCTCTGCGTCTGAAAGAGACGTCTTACATTTCGGACACCAGTTGATGATCCTTGACCCTTTGTAAATATATCCTTTTTCGTATAATTTGATAAATACTTCCTCAACCGCTTTCGAGCATCCCTCATCCATCGTGAAACGCTCTCTGTCCCAGTCACAGGAAATACCAAGCTTCTTAAGCTGATTCTCGATCGTTCCGGCATACTCTTCTTTCCACTGCCATGTACGCTCAAGGAATCCTTCCCGTCCAAGCTCTTTCTTATCGATGCCCTCTTCTTTGAGCTGATTCGTCACTTTTACCTCTGTAGAAATCGCCGCATGGTCTGTTCCCGGAATCCATAATGCATTGTAGCCTTCCATTCTCTTGTAACGGATCAAAATATCCTGTAATGTATTATCAAGTGCATGACCCATATGAAGTTTTCCGGTAATGTTCGGAGGCGGCATCACCGTTGTAAACGGTTTTCTGCTTCTGTCAACCTCAGCATGAAAATATTTATTCTCACACCATTTCTCATACAATTTTTCTTCGATCGCTTTCGGATCATATGTCTTTGCCAGTTCTTTGCTCATTCTTTTTTCCTTTCCTTACTTTCCCTCATTATATTGAACAAAGATTGCGCTGTCACGCAATCTTCGCGCGCAAGCGATAATCACCGGAAGTGCCAAAAGGCAAGTCCGGGATTGTAAACGGCCGCCAAGGTCTCGGGCAAGTCCGGACTTTGGCTCGTCTCCATTGCAAAAAACGCCCTTTACATCTGTAAAGGGCGAATTCTCCGCTGTACCACCTTATTTCATATATGCTGTCACACATATATCTCTCACGTTCTGTAACGGGAACTACTCCGGGACAACCTACTTGACTCGTTCAATCATCCGGTTCAGAAGCTACCTTCCAGCATCCCTTTTTCCGAAACTGCCTTCCAGCCGGATGTCATTTGGCTTTTTACGCAATCTCTTGCGCAGCCTCACACATAATTCTCCGGGCAGTCCTCTCTGACGGTTGGAATGATGTACTCCTCTTCATCAACACCTTTACCTTAAAATAACTACCACATACTATAGACATAAGCGCCGTATTTGTCAAGATTTTTAGAGAATCTTAAGACTTTAGCGGCAGCAGTTCAGAAGTGCCATCGGAACTTGCCGCATCATATGCCAGCCCCTGTATATGGATTGACAGCCTGCGGTTTAATGGATTGCGAATCGGGGGCTTAATCCCCATATCGATTATATACAATCGGAATCTGTATGACTTCTATTGTAAAATAACGGGTTCTGTTTTGACAGGGATATTGGCACAGTTCCATTGCCTATTTCCCCCTTCGTTTTCAGGATTCTAAGATAATGATTTGCTTCCCGAAGCACATGGTCCGCCAGCAGGGGAAGTATAACGGAACGTATTTCGCAGCCAGTAATCCCTTCCGTACCTGCCGCCTTAAAATCGCGGTACTGCTTTGTTGTTTCCAAGGTCTTTCTCGTCAGTTCATCCATCGTCCGACAATCCTGTTTACTCGCTTCTTCCAACAGGCGGCAGTAGTCCCCGGCGAAATCATCTGCCGTTTTCATAAGTTCACACTCCGTCGGGTCAAGCAGCCCCCGGATAAACAACGCATGTTCCATCATAATCTGGTTCCAGAACAGTTCTGCCTTTTTTAAATTCTTTGACGGCATACATCCTTTTTCTTCCAGCTCTGTTATAATCTGATGGTACAATTTTGCCTCCCTGAGGATATGCTCAATCAGCAGCGGATAATTTGCTGTGTACAAATTACAAACCGTGACCTCCTGCAATATTTTCTCTTTAAACGCAATCAATCCATTCAACAGACACCGTACATTCTGATTCAGTCGGCGTACCTGCTGTATCATTCTTCTGTCCCGACATATTCCACAGCCTGCATGCAGTTTCTTTTCTGCCTGCGTAATCCGAATATCAATCGGAATCTTTGTCAGCCTTCTTGTCTGCCGCTCTGCCATTTCTGTAAATTCTGTGAACACCTCCCCTGAACATAGCACTTCTTCTCCTACCATTCCATCGGCAAGGCGGACTGCCTGCTCCAGCGCTTTTTCAAACTGTGCACGAAACCAGTCTGCCTTATTTCTATATTCTGTTTCCCCTGCCGGAAATGCGGCCAAAAGAAACAGCGCATGTTCTCTCATAATTCTGGCAAAAAACAAATGTGTTTCCAGTGATGTTGTTACATATTCTTTCATTTCCCTACATACCTATTATTTTATAGAATTTCTATATAATATATGCAGGCATCCAAAGTTTGGGGAATTTTAGAACTTTCCCAGGGCGCGCCAGCAAAAAACGACGCTGATCCGTAAAATAGATCAGCGCCGTCTCACTGTTTTAAATCTTTATTTTTTCATTCTGATTTCAAATTATTCTCATCAGTTTGAATATCCGGCGATTAGTCTTCTTTTTTTCGAAGAACTGTAACTGCCGCTCCTGCCGCTAATGCCAATCCTGCAAGCGGAAGGATCGGTGATGCA
>NZ_JAPJQP010000038.1:0-3623 GCF_030825015.1 Mediterraneibacter sp.
AGAGGTTTCGATCTCTTCCCTTTATTTTTGCCAATGATAATTATACTCTAAGTTCATAATAAGTACACTGCCCCAAATCAAAAAAATTATCGCACCATAACCGGCAGACATATTCACCGTCTAAAAGACTTTTTACTTTTTTCCGCAATCTTTACGCTTTCTTTAGAAGAACCGATAAAAATTCTAGGTTTCATCCTTTCACCTGCTTTCTTCATATACACATGAGTTCTGCAATGCAGTCCGCAGCTGCTTCATATTTTGCTTTCTGTCTTTTACATATCTGCAAGGAGCTCCTGCATAAATCTTCCATCCTTCAAGAGTATGTTTTACAAAACTCATTGCTCCTACGGCTGCTCCTTCTTCTAATTTAACGCCTGGCAAAATTGTACTTCCTGTTCCCACGCTCACATAATCTTCTAAAATAACTTGTCCTTCGATCACCCTGCGATAAGCTGTAGGAATCATAGAGTTATTTAATTGTTCTCCCGAGAAATCATCACTCACCGCATAAACAGCACATCTTGATGATACAGTCACAAAATCTTGCAATATAATTCCCTTTGCACCGCCTATCAAACATGTATATGCAGAAATATGTATATACGAACCAAGTTTTATATTTCCACTTAATATACAAAAATCATCTATTCGAATATTATCTCCCAGTACGATCTGTTCCGGATTATAAATACTTGCCTTTCTGCTTACAAGTACATTTGTACCATATTTTAAAAATCCGATTGTCTTTAATTCACTTTCACTAAGGAAACTGGTTTCCTCATTCTGTTTTTTCTCCACCTGCACAGGATTTGTTGCTTCTGAACATTTTAAAACTTTCCGACATTTTCTATATATCCACTCAAAATATTCAGCATATTCCGGATTATCAACTCTCCTTATTTCTATCATTTCCTGAAGTCCCTCATACAATCTTATGACTGCATATCCGGATGCACTTTTAAAAACCCAAAAAGGCAAATATTTTTTCTTTACCATTAATCCCCAAAAGTGAAAAAATGAAACTGTATTACTGGCATCCGCATCATTAGGATCAATCGGTACATTTTCGTCAAATTTCTTATATAAATTATGTCTGGCAGTTGTATACTCTTTATTATCCCCTTGCTGAAAATACTCCTTTACCGCGCCAAGATTAGATATTCTGATACTTGCAATACCAACAAGAATAGCGGAAATCCCTGATAAAATAGCAACGATATTTACAACATCTTTGATATGATATTGCTTAATATATTTTATGATCGGATCAAATAATGTAATATTTCTGCCGTCTAAAATATGAAAACCCACAATAAAAGCAATGCATATGAATGAAATCACAACAAAAAAGTACGTCTTATTTTTCTTGTTAATCAAATCATCTCCTCCTGAATATTGAGAAATATTGTAAACGCAAAATAGCAAGTACCTTGACATTTTTAGGTGGCTGCTTTGCAACCACCAGTATTTAAGCTTTGTGAATCTCTACAGGAAGTTTTTCTGACCAGGGCAGAAGATTTTCCAAAAAGGAACAATCCCGGTCATTCATGTGTTTCGGAATCTCTTCCAAGAGATACTGCACATAATCAAAAGGCTTCAGATTATTGGCTTTTGCAGTTTCCACAATACTGTAAATGATTGCAGAAGATTTGGCTCCATTGATCGTATCGATCATCTGCCAATTCTTCTTCCCAATACAAAAGCCTCGAATTGCCCTTTCGGATGCGTTGTTATCGATTGGAACATCTCCGTCTGTGAGAAATACCCGGAGATATTTTTCCTGATTCAATGCATAGCCGATAGCATCACCAAATTTATCCTATTTGGACACGTTTATGGTTTTAAGGTATATAAAAAACGCATCCACAAGTGGTTTGATAACCACTTGCCGCTGCTTAAGTCGTTCATCAGAAGAAAGATCATTCAGTTTCCCTTCTTCCCGATAGATCGCCTGAATCTGTTTCATTAACAGAAATGCATTGGATTCCTTTTGATAGGATTTCAGAACCAGCTTCAAGGCTTCATCAAATCTGCAACGGCAATGCACCCAACATCCGGCAATGGTCAGTTCTTCCAACTCTTTTTCTAAAGTATGGTATACCTGGTAACCGTCTGTTACACAGATGCCGTCGTATCCTTTTAGGAATTCCCGTGGATGGGATGCATTTCTCGTCTGCTGGTATTCATACAGGACAATCTGTCGATCTTGATACAGATGTCTGGAACGATAACCCACATCCAGCTTTTGGAACCGGCTTTGCGTCCATCATGGTTTACAAGTACTGGTGTCTCATCCGCCTGGATCACATGATAAGAATACAACACCTTATGAAGATGATCATAAAGAACCGATAAATATTCTTCCGCTAAACGTATGCACCAGTTTGCCATGTTTTGTCTTGTAATCTACAAACCATAACGCTGGAATTCCTGCTCCAACCGATAGAGTGGAACTACGTTCACATATTTTCCATTGATGATCGCAGCACCTAGAGATGGTGATACTAGACTTCCATGCAGTAATGCCTTTGGATGGTCTGTTTTCACCTTGTGTTCATCTGTTTTGCTGGCATACACGCCGATGTGATGTTCTTCCACTTCTACCTTCGCAGGTACGAAATGATATTTTCTGGAAATGGCATCCGGTAACTGCTTCCATCCCCTGACACCAAATTCCGCTTCCAATTCCTCTTCGGACAGATAATGGTCAATCCGTCTGACTGGAAGCCCGGAAAGATCAGCCTCTTTCCTCCCCTTGCGCTTTGGCTGTTTGGGTGATTTAAGTTCCAGATCATCAGGCTCTGCTGCATTGAGATCGCAGACAGCTTCGGCTTCATTGAAAAAGACAATCGTTCCATCTACTTCGCAAAAACAGATCTGGCTGGTATCTTCCATTTTTTCAGAAGACCTGCCAAAACGGTTCTGCTTACCAAGGATCACCTGTTCCATCAGAAGCTGCATTTTTTCGTTCGATGTGTGAAGTTCCTTTGTTAAAGCATTCAGCTGTTCCTACTGTTGTAAAAGAAGCTGGATAAGAAACGACTTATCAACACTATTTAATTGTTCCTCCGTATAATTGACTGCCATAACTGAACCTCACTTTCCTGAGTGGTATTATAGCAGAATCCACGGTTTTTGGCTATTTTTACATTCTGTCACCTTCGTCATTTTGACGGTGGATAACAGTCATGAATACCTGAAAATAAAAGCCTGAAATTCAGATATTTATGATTGTTATCCACAATCTGAAAAGTTTTGGAATCAGGAGGATATAGAGTCTCACTGAAAACTTTCAGGATGTGAATAACTTTAAATTTTATATTGAACAGGATAACCTGACATGGATGAAAATGATTTTATTTTCTATGTTTTGCACAAAATCACAACGAGAATTCAGGATCAGGAACTTCTTCTATAGGATGTCTGACAACGATTTCCAGACCCTGCATCAACATTTGATACTGGTCCGTGCTAATCTCCAGTGCTTCTTCCTGGGTACGGGGCCATCGGAAGTTTCCGTTTTCAATCCGCTTGTACAGAAGCAGTTATCTAAGAACTCGAATAACTGCTTTTATTAGAATAGAATTATTATTCGAGATAATCTCTTGGAAAGCCCAGAAATT